>JAISVE010000142.1 GCA_031271725.1 Bacteroidales bacterium | reverse complement strand
CATTATAAATTTTTATAAGAGGTTATTATTAGAGTTATGAAAAAAGAAGATATTGAGGAAAAGGAGAAGGAGCTGCCGCAACACGAACAGCAGGCGGAACAGAGTGAAGAATTAGAGCAGCAAGAACAGCAAGAGCCATCACTGCAAGATGAGTTGACGCAATGTAACGACAAATACCTGCGCCTTGTGGCGGAATTTGACAACTTCCGCAGACGCAGTATGAAAGAAAAGCTGGAAATGCTTCAAAGTGCGGCAGAGGATACAATTACAGATCTGTTACCGGTTATAGACGACTTTGAACGCGCACTCAAAGCAATGGAAAACAAGGCTGACGAACAAACAGAAGGTATTAAACTTATCTATCAAAAATTTCAAAAAATCCTTTCGGCAAAAGGAGTGTCCGCTATAGAAGTTCTCGGTGAAAAATTTGATGAAGCAACAAGCGAAGCAGTTGCAAACACCCCCGTTCAGGATAAATCCTGCAAGGGAACTGTAGTTGATGTAATTGAAAAAGGTTACAAATTAAACGATAAAGTTATCCGCTACGCTAAGGTGATAGTTGGTGAATGATGGTATAGCAAATTATAACGGAATTGAGGGAGTGGGAGTGTTTGCGTAATTTTGTTAAATGTTGGCTGCGTTAAAATTCGGACGTTCGAGCGAAGTGCAGCGTAGCGAGTTACGAATTTTAGCAGACGATATTTTACAAAACAGCAATAACACGGACTTCGACCGAAATTCAGTATAATTTGCGAAATTAGCGATTAGAAAAACACATGGCAGAAAAAAGAGATTATTATGAAGTTCTCGGCGTTGCGAAAACCGCAAACGCAGACGAATTAAAAAAAGCATACCGCAAACTCGCTTTGCAATACCACCCAGACCGCAATCCCGACAACAAGGAAGCGGAAGAAAAATTCAAGGAAGCAGCCGAAGCATACGAAGTATTAAGCGACCAGCAGAAACGCGCACGCTACGACCAATTCGGACATGCAGGCGTAGGTAGCGCAGCCGGCGGCGGTTTCGGCGGATTTGATAACGTAAACGACATATTCACCCATTTCCACGATATTTTTGAAGACCTCGGATTTGGCGGACATTTCAGCAGATTTACTTCCAATTTCGGAGGCAATTTCAGCAGCGGTTTCGGCGGAAACAGCGGATACGGCAGAAAACCTATCAGGCGAGGCACAAACTTGCGGATAAACCTCAAACTCACCCTTGAAGAAATTGCAAACGGCGTAGAAAAGAAAATAAAAATCAAGAAACAAAACCCTTGCAAAGCCTGCAACGGCAATGGCGAAGCAGGGGGCAACGCCCACAAGCAATGCCCCACTTGCCACGGTAGAGGACAAATTATACAGCAAACACAGTCTATCTTCGGCATAATACAGCAATCAAGTATATGTCCGCAATGCGGCGGCACCGGTGAAATAATTACCGAAAAATGCAAGGAGTGTAACGGTACAGGACTAAAAGAAAGCGAAGAAACCGTAACAATAAAAATTCCCGCAGGAGTAGCCGAAGGCATTGAACTGTCAATGACAGGCAAAGGCAACGCCGCACCACGAGGAGGTATTGCCGGCGATTTAATCGTACGCATAAGCGAAATTCCGCACGAACTGTTTAAGCGAGACGGACGCAATCTGCATTATGACCTGCATATAAGTTTTGCCGATGCAGCACTCGGCACAACAGCAGAAATACCTGTTATCGGCGGAAAGGCGCGTATAAAAGTCGACGCCGGAACACCAGCCGGAAAACTTTTGCGCCTGCGCGGAAAGGGAATACCCGATGTACAGGGCTTTCAGCCAAAAGGTGATATGATTGTGAACGTAAATGTGTGGATTCCAAAACATCTTTCAAAAGAAGAAAAGGAGTGGCTTGCAAAAACAAAAGATATGGATATGATGAAACCTAATTTTGACAAAAAAGATCCCGGATTCTTTGAAAGAATGAAAGAATATTTTGGCGTTATAACCTTGCTCATGTGTTCACTCTGCGCATTAACTCCATACAGGGCAAATGCGGCAATGCAACAACAAAACACTGTCGAAAATCCCACAATAACTGCCGATACCACTGCATCTGCAAAAACAGATACCACTGCCTCTGCCGAGCAAATCCCGCAAGCCGATACGCTTGAACAGGAAGAAAAATCCCCTACCCTTATTGACAAAGGCAAAGAGCAGGCAAAAGAAGCTGCACAAGAGATTAAGGAATACGGTAAAGAGCAATATCAACAAGTAAAGGAAACAGGCAAGCAAGTGGTAGAAAAAACAAAGGAGGGTTTTAAGCAAGCAAAAGAAGAAGCAACAGTCTGGTTCAACACAAAAATAAAATCAAATATAGTCGGCAGTTTTGCAGAACAGGAACGCCAGAACAACGCCGACTTTGCCAAGGAACTCAACATTACAAAATGGCAACAATACACACTGACAGCAACTCCTTCACAAACATTCAGCAGTGTGCGTACCCTTGAAGCGGTACTAAACACCGGTGAAATGCCATGCGCTGTTGCAGAAGAAATACATACTTTCGAGCATACTCCAGAAGAATATACACCTGAAATATCACAGGAAAAAATCAAAGAACTGCTAAAAAAAGAAAGTGCAACCGCAACACTTTACGGAGTAAAATTTGAGTTTATCTTTAATAAAAGCATCACGCAAATGGGTATGGGCAGTTCCGCAGACGAAAAAGCAATTTCGCGCTTCTGGACACGCCTTTCCGAGGCTCCGTATCAAATATTACTGTATCAAATCATCGATCATAAAAACAATTATAAACTGTCTGATATATCGGTTTGTGAAATTGTGAGCGAATTATCAAAGGTGCTGTATCCTAAAGATAAAACAGGCTATACTCAAAAAGTTTTCAGTTGTTTTATGCTTAATCATTGCGGATATGACGTGCGTCTTGCACGCAAGGGGGAAGGCAAGGAATCTGCCCTTGTTATGCTTTATCCCTACTATGAAAAAGTTTACGACTACCCCACTCTAACGCTTAATGAGAAGAATTATTATCTGCCTGAAAAATTATCGGCAAGGCAAAAAAACATAAGCCTTTATACATACGATTTCAGTCATGCTTCGGCAACAATGCCTGTAATGGTACACTGGAAAGCGGCAGAATGTAAATTACCTCATATTTACGAAAAGTCAAGCAATGGTCTTGTGTATGATGCGCGGCTGTCGGCAATCTACAAAACATTTCCCAACAGTCAAATTGGTGTATATACGCAAAGCGGAATCGGTACTCTGCTGTTGAAAACAATCAAGGCTAAACTCGGCGACACTCAAACTCTTGCCTCATTGCAGGCATTTGTTGCAAAACAGTTCACGGATGCGGAAAAGCAACGGGCAAAAGTAAGCGGAAAATATTTGTTTCCCGAGGAAATGATACTCACAAAAGGTGGTGATGAGCGCGACAGAATGATTATGCTTGGTTTCCTTGTACGTGAGATTTTGCGAATGCCCGCAGTGCTTGTGGTTTATGATGATTTTATAACTCTCGGAGTGCAAAGCCCTGTGCTGCTTAACAGCGATTTTGTTATGGTTGACGGTCGTAAATATGAATTGCTATCGACAGTACCGGCAAAAAACCGCAACGAAATTGCCACTGTAATTCAATTTATATAATGTTGCCGTTTACAACCACTCCAAATCTTCAAGCATCCCGAACCCTGCAAACATAAGTATTTAAAACAAAAAGTCCCCGACAAAATGCCGAGGACTTCTATAAGGGATTTCTATCTAACTAACTATAATCTCTTCCTGTAACTTTCATAGCGCCACTTGGCGTTTTCCTCTGCCGCCTTAAAGAGTTCTTCGGCGTGTTCCGGATACATCTTTAATAGCGAATTATAGCGCACTTCACCCATTATAAATTCACGGAATTTACTGTAATCGGGCTCTTTGCTGTCAATCACAAACTCACCGGTAGTGGGGTTGTAACGCCAGAGATGCCAATATCCGCATTCTACGGCACGTTTCATCTCGTCCTGAGTCTTTTCCATACCTGCTTTTAAGCCGTGCGAAATACAAGGTGCATAAGCGATAATCAAAGAAGGTCCGTTATATGCTTCTGCTTCCTTGATTGCTTTCAGATACTGCGCCTGATTTGCGCCCATTGCAACCTGCGCCACATAAACATAGCCGTAGGTCATTGCCATTGCGCCCAAATCTTTTTTGCGTATTCTCTTACCCGCAGCGGCAAATTTGGCAATAGCCCCCACAGGAGTTGCCTTTGATGCCTGCCCGCCGGTATTGGAATATACTTCCGTATCCATTACAAGTATATTCACGTTTTCGCCACTTGCAATAACGTGGTCAAGCCCGCCATAACCAATGTCGTAACCCCAGCCGTCACCACCGAAAATCCATATTGACTTTTTAACAAGATACTGTTTCAATTCAACAATACCCTTACAAGTAGAGCAATTGCAGCCTTCGGCGAGAGGCAGTAATTGTTCTGCTATCTCTTTTGTCTTTGCCGCATCTTCACGGTGTTCGAGCCACTGTTTGAACAAGTCTTTATGTGCAGACGTGCATTTTTCACAACCTAAACCCTGTTGCATAAGGTCTGCAAGACGGTCACGCATTGTGTTTACACCGAGTGCCATTCCGAGCCCGTATTCGGCATTGTCTTCAAAGAGCGAATTTGCCCATGAAGGTCCCTGCCCTTTTTCGTTTGTGCAATATGGCATAGAGGGACAAGAGCCGCCATAGATAGACGAACAGCCTGTTGCATTTGCAACCATCATCCTGTCGCCGTAGAGTTGTGTAATAAGTTTGATATACGGTGTTTCACCGCAGCCGGCACAAGCACCCGAAAATTCAAATAAAGGCGTTGCAAACTGGCTGTTTTTTACATTCTTGTCTATCTCGACAAGCGATGCCTTTGAACTTACATTCTTGCTCATATATTCCCAACGCACGGCGTTTTTGCAAGGCGTAACAAAGGGTTGCATTACCAATGCCTTTTCTTTTGAAGGACATACTTCGGCACAACTTCCGCAACCCGTACAGTCAAGCGAACTCAATTGCATGCGGTATTGCAAACCCTCAAATTCTTTGCCTGTTGCTTTGGCTGTAGGTGTTTCAACAGGAATTCCTTTCAGCTCTTCGTCATCCATTAAAAACGGACGTATTGCGGCATGAGGACAAACGTAGGCACACTGATTGCACTGAATACATTTTTCGGCATTCCATATAGGAATATGCGATGCAATACCGCGCTTTTCATAACGTGAAGTGCCTACAGGGAAAGTGCCGTCTTCACGTCCCACAAAAGTACTCACGGGCAAATCATCACCTGCTTGATTATTGATTACATCAACCACATTCCTGATAAAGTCAGGCTTATCTATGATGTCGTTAGGCAACAGGCAGGAGCTTGATGTTTCATCTTGCAAACTTGCCCATTCGCTTGGAACAGCAATTTGTTCGTATTCCACACCTCTATCCACCGCAGCATAATTCATTTTAATAATATTCTCACCTTTTTTGCCGTAACTTTTATCAATGAATTTCTTCATTTCCTTAACCGCAATTTCGTAAGGAATTACGCCTGAAATTTTGAAAAATGCCGATTGCAGAATTGTATTAGTGCGATTGCCGAGTCCGATTTCATCCGCTATTTTTGTAGCGTTAATAATATAGAATTTTATATTGTGTTCGGCAATATAACGCTTCATTGCAAGGGGCAACTGCTTTTTGGTTTCTTCCGCATCCCACCATGAATTTAAAAGAAAGGTGCCGCCGTCTTTAAGTCCTTTAAGCATATCATATTTGAAGACATAAGGAGCAACATGGCAGGCAACAAAATCGGGCGTTGTAACAAGATAGGGCATCAAAATCGGTTTATCGCCGAAACGCAAATGCGAACAGGTGAATCCACCTGATTTTTTGCTGTCGTAGGCGAAGTATGCCTGACAGTATTTGTCGGTTGTTTCGCCGATAATTTTAATGGAGTTTTTATTTGCACCCACAGTGCCGTCTGCGCCGAGTCCGTAGAATTTACCTTCAAACATTCCACCTTGCGAAATGCTTACTTCGGGCATTGGAGGCAACGAGCGGAAAGTTACATCATCAACAATACCTACCGTAAATTGATTTTTCGGCTCTGCCTGTTTAAGATTGTTGAACACTGTGATTATTTGCGCGGGAGTGGTATCTTTGGAACTTAAACCGTAACGACCACCGACAATCAGCGGCTTTGTTGCACCGTTATTCGAGTTTGCGAAGGCTTCAACAACATCCAGATATAAAGGGTCGCCGTTTGCACCGCTCTCTTTTGTTCTGTCCAAAACACAAATACGTTTAACAGTTTCAGGCATAACATTCATTAGATATTTTACTGAAAACGGACGATAGAGATGTACGGTTATAACGCCTAATTTTTCTCCCTTTGCGTTGAGATATTCCACCGTTTCCTTTATTGTTTCGGTTACTGAACCCATTGCAATAATAATATGTTCCGCGTCTTTCGCACCGTAATAGGTAAAAGGCGCGTAATTACGTCCTGTTATTTTACCTGTTTCCTGCATATAGGCATTTACTATATCAGGCAAGGCATCGTAAAATTTATTGCCTGCTTCGCGTGCCTGGAAAAACACATCCGGATTTTGCGCTGTGCCGCGTATAACCGGGTATTCGGGATTAAGGGCACTTTTGCGGAAACGTTCCAATGCCTCTGTATCTAACAAGTGTTTGATGTCTTCCGCCTGCAATTCTTCTATTTTTTGTATTTCGTGCGATGTGCGAAAACCGTCAAAGAAATGCAAAAACGGAATGCGCCCTTTTAATGCGGAAAGATGCGCCACACCTGCCAAGTCGTGCGCTTCCTGCACCGATGAAGATGCCAAAAGTGCAAAACCGGTTTGACGTGTAGCGTATATGTCGGAATGGTCGCCGAAAATCGAAAGTGCGTGAGTTGCCAAAGTGCGGGCTGTAACGTGGAAAACGCCCGGCAGAAGTTCGCCTGCCATTTTATACATGTTCGGTATCATAAGCAGTAAGCCCTGCGATGCAGTATAGGTTGATGTGAGAACACCTGATTGCAATGAGCCGTGCATTGCGCCTGCCGCGCCTGCTTCACTCTGCATCTCCACTATTTTTACTTTCTGTCCGAATATATTTTTCTTGCCTTGTGCCGCCCATTCGTCAATATGTTCCGCAATGGGTGATGACGGGGTTATAGGGTAAATTGCTGCTGCTTCGCTGAACAGGTAAGCAATGCGTGCTGCGGCTTCGTTGCCGTCACAAGTGATGAATTTCTTTTCTTTTGCCATAATTTGATTTTTTGAAATATTTGATAGAACGTGAGAAT
>JAISVE010000103.1 GCA_031271725.1 Bacteroidales bacterium | reverse complement strand
AAATCCACCGCTTCATCAACAGTCATATCAAGTATTTCGGAGATATTTTTTTCGTTGAATTTCACTTCAAGGACATCACTCTTAAAACGTTTTCCATGGCATTCCTCACACTGAATTTCTATGTCTGCCATAAACTGCATTTCAATATGCACAACGCCTTCGCCCTGACAAGTTTCACAACGACCACCCTCTACATTAAAAGAAAAATAACCTGCCTTATAGCCACGCTTTTTTGCAAGCGGTTGCGAAGCATAAAGATTGCGAATATCGTCATAAACTTTTATGTATGAAACAGGATTGGAACGCGAGGAACGACCTATCGGATTTTGGTCTATCATTTCTACTCCACCCAGCATTTTCAAGTCGCCTGCGAGTGCTTCAAATTTTCCCATTTCACCTGCATAACCTTCCAAATGCCGTTGCAATGCGGGGTAGAGAGTTTGTTTGATAAGTGATGTTTTGCCGGAGCCGCTAACGCCTGTAACAACAGTCATCACTCCAAGCGGAATTTCTACACTTACGTTGTCTAAATTATTTTGATTTACTCCTGTTATTTCTATGCTTCCTTTTTTGCTTCGTTTTGTTTTCAGGGCTTCGATTTCGAGTTCTTTGCGCAGGTATTTTGCCGTAAGCGATGTGCCGTTTTTGAGCATCTGCGAGTATGTTCCTTCAAACACAAGCTCGCCGCCATTCTTGCCCGCTTCCGGTCCTATATCTATAATATGATCTGCCGCCTGCATCATTTCACGGTCGTGTTCCACCACTATCACAGTATTGCCTTCATCTCTCAAATTATTGAGTACCGAAATAAGATTTTGCGTGTCGCGTGAATGCAGTCCTATACTCGGTTCATCAAGAATGTACATTGAGCCGACAAGCGAACTTCCGAGCGCATTGGCAAGGTGAATGCGCTGCGCCTCACCTCCCGATAATGTTTGACTTGTGCGCGAAAGCGTAAGATACGGAAGCCCCACTCTGATAAGATAGTTGAGACGTGATACAAGTTCTATCATTATTCTTTCGGATATTTTTTTCTCGGTATCGGAAAGTTTTAAGTTTTGCAGTGTCGGCAATAGTTTGTCTATAGGCATTTCTGTAAGATCGCCTATAGAATAGCCGTCTATTTTTACATATTCGGCATCTTTCCGCAAGCGGCTTCCGTTGCATTCGGGACATCTTGTCTTGCCTTTATAGCGCGAGATTAGAAAACGGTATTGTGGTTTATGCACCTTGTCCAACTCTGCGAAAAATTGATTTATGCCGGCTATATTTTGTTTACGCTTATCATTGCCGTTCCAAAGCAAATCCTTTTCAGCACGAGTTAGTTTCTTATATGGGGTATGAACAGGAAATTTTTCCTGAGCACTGCTTATTATAAAATTGTTTTTCCATTGCTGCATTTTTTCACCGCGCCAACAGGCAACCGCATTATCGAATACCGAAAGTGCCGGATTTGGAATTATCAAGTCTTCACTATATCCGAGAATATTGCCCATCCCTTCACATTTTGGACAGGCACCGTAAGGATTATTAAAGGAGAAAAAATTTACACTCGGTTTTACAAATTTTATTCCGTCCATTTCGAGAAGGTTGGAAAATTCCGTGCTTGTTGGTTTGCCGGACAATTTGCCATCAGACTTTGCCTCAAAAACAGCCACCTCACATTTGCCGCCGCCCTCATTGAAAGCCGTCTGCACAGAGTCAAATATGCGGGAGTATAGTGAGCTGTCGTCTTTACGAATAATCCAACGATCTATAAAAAGTTTATACCCTTTTGTCGTTGCAACTTCGGAAATATCTATCAATTCTCCATTCCTGTAAAAACGGCTGTAACCCATTTGTGCAAGCAGTTCGAGCGACTTGTCGGTATCACACACAAGAAAGACCTTGCTGCCTTCTCCCTGCTGCATAATAAAATCAGCAACATTTTTTACAGAATGACGCTTTACTTCACGTCCGGAAACAGGTGAAAAAATACGACCAATACGCGCATAAAGCAATTTCAGATACTCGTAGATTTCGGTAACAGTGCCAACGGTAGAACGCGGATTTTTAGAAAGAGTTTTCTGCTGTATAGCTATGGCAGGCGCAATTCCATCAATAAAATCCACTTCCGGCTTGGACATTCTCCCCAAGAATTGGCGGGCGTAGGAACTCAAACTTTCAACATAACGCCTCTGCCCTTCCGCATAAAGAGTGTCAAATACCAACGAAGATTTTCCGCTACCGGACAAGCCCGTTACAACATTCAACTTTCCCCGCTCAAAAGAAACATCTATATTTTTAAGGTTATTAACCCTTACGCCTTTTAATAAAATTTTTTCGCTTTTGTCGCTCATTCTACTCGTTTAGATAAACCGTATAAAGTTACGATTAAAAAAGCAATTCTTAATTTTTGTTAACGAAAAGTTAAAAATTCTTAATTTACTTACATTTTGATTACTATCGTGCAAATTTTATATATTCGTTTAACTTCAGTTCACGAATATAATAAGTAAATTCATTACTTTTGTAGTTAAAATTGTTGCCATTGCTAAAAATGACAGCGTAAAACTTAAAACAAACCCCAAAACTTAGAAAAAATGGATACAGCACAAAAATCAGAACTCGAACAGAAAGTTATAGCAGCGATAGACACTATCCGCCCCTACCTTCAAGCAGACGGCGGAGACGTTGCTTTCAAAGAACTAACAGACGACCTTATTGTTAAGGTACAACTGCAAGGTGCATGCGGGCACTGCCCTCACGCAATCGCCACCCTTAAAAACGGCGTTGAAACAACAGTAAAAAG
>JAISVE010000053.1 GCA_031271725.1 Bacteroidales bacterium | reverse complement strand
TTTTTCTTAAAAACTGTAACTTTGTTGCCCTTTAAAATTTCACACTTCACTTTTCATATTTCACAAAAATGACTATTGACGTATTAAAATCTAAAATTCATCGTGCGGTTGTTACGCACGCGGACATTAACTACATTGGCAGTATCACTATTGACGAGGATTTGATGGATGCTGCAAATCTTATAGAACACGAGCGTGTGCATATATACAATATTAACAACGGCGAAAGGTTTGACACTTACATTATCAAGGGCGAACGCGGAAGCGGTGCGATTGGTTTGAATGGCGCGGCGGCTCGCAGGGTTGTTGTGGGTGATCTTGTTATTATTACTTCGTATGCGTCTATGGATTTTGAGGAGGCAAAAAAGTTTAAGCCTGCTATTATTTTTCCGAAAAACAATCGGCTATAACGGTTTCCGTAAGTATGGAAATTTTATCAATGAAAGATTTGCTTACTTCTGTTGAAAACAAAGGCGGGATAGATAATGCCGTAAGCGGCAGCTTAAAAAGCGGCTCTGATAACAATTCGGGCAGTCACACAAACAGGCTTCAACAACTTTTAGACAACCTTAACCCTTCTCAACAGGAGGCTGTAAAAAATACTGACGGACCTGTTTTAATCCTTGCCGGCGCAGGCTCCGGCAAAACGCGTGTTCTAACCTACCGCATAGCATACCTTCTCGAAAGTGGCACAAGTCCTTACAATATCCTTGCGCTCACCTTTACAAACAAGGCTGCAAGGGAAATGAAAGAGCGTATTGCAAAACTTTCCGTTGCCTCGCCAAACGCCCTGTGGATGGGCACTTTTCACTCGATTTTTTCGCGCTTGCTGCGCAATGAAGCAGAGAAAATCGGCTATACGCGCGATTTTATTATTTATGATACTGACGATTCGCTTTCGCTTATCAATCGTTTATTAAAAGAATTAAATCTCGAAGATAAAGATCATTATAAACCCAAAAGCATTTTGGGCAGGATTTCGAGTGCGAAAAGTGCAATGATTTCGAGTGAAGATTATCTGCAAAATCATACGTTGCAAGAAGAAGACAAACGTGCAAGACGCCCGCAGTTCGGCGCAGTTTATGAGGCATATCAAAGTGCGCTTCGCCGTTCCAATGCAATGGATTTTGACGATTTGCTGTTTTATACTTACTCTCTTTTCCGTAAGGACACTGACGTTGTTGAAAAGTATCGCAGGCAATTCAAATATATTTTGGTTGACGAGTATCAGGACACAAGCCGTTTGCAATATCTTATTATAAAAATGCTTGCAGCACATCACCGAAATTTATGTGTTGTGGGTGATGATTCGCAGAGTATCTACGCCTTCAGGGGTGCGACAATTCAGAATATTCTCGATTTCAAAAAAGACTATCCGGACGCAAAGGAGTTCAAGTTGGAGCAGAATTACCGTTCAAGCGGAAATATTGTTTCCCTGTCTAATGAAATTATTTCTAAAAATAAAAAACGTCTGCCGAAAATAATTTGGACGGCGAATGATGACGGGCAAAAGGTTCAGGTTTTTCGGGCGTTTAATGATATTGAGGAGGGGAATGAGGTTGCGGGGCGCATACATCGCTTCGTGGGTGACGGCTTGGGTGTGTATCGTGATTTTGCAATTCTTTACCGCACCAACCGCCAGAGTAAGGCAATGGAAGATGCCTTGCGGAGACGGGGCATTCCGTACAGGGTTTACGGCAATGTGAGTTTTTATCAGCGTAAGGAAGTGAAGCAGGTGCTTGCTTATTGCCGCTGGGCTGTGAATTTGTATGACGAACAGGCATTGCTCGCTTGCATTAACACGCCACGCAGGGGCATTGGCGATACTTCGATTGACAGGTTGCAAATTTTTGCACATTCGGGCGGGTTGCGTTTGTGGGATATTCTTCATGACGAAAAGGCTTTGGCAGCGGCGGGCATTCCGGGGGCGGCAGCGGGAAAGATGTCTGCACTTGCATTGAAGATTGAAAAATGGCATTCGATGCGCTTAACGGTCGGCGCGGATGAAATGTTGGTGTCAATTTGGGAAGAAAGCGGACTGTTGCAATGGTATAAAGACGAAGCAACGCAGGAAAGCAAAGACCGCATACAGAATGTAGAGGAACTTATAGGCTCCGTAAAGGACTTTGTTTCATCGCAAGACCATTCTGTTGTAGATGAGGAAACGGGTGAATTGCTCCCTTATGAGGGTATTGTTACGCTTGATATGTTTTTGCCGGAAATAGCCCTTTTAACAGACCAGGACGGGCGTGCTTCGAGTGGAGAGGAGGACTTGAACAAGGTTGCCCTTATGACTATACATTCGTCTAAAGGTTTGGAGTTTCCGAATGTGTTTATTACGGGGCTTGAAGATGGACTTTTCCCTTCGTCTTTCGGCACTGCGGAATGTGATACGGAGGAAGAGAGGCGGCTCTTTTATGTTGCGGTTACACGCGCTAAAAATGCCTTGTGGATTTCCTGTGCAGGGATGCGTTTTTTGCACGGCAGTCTTACTGCCTGTTCGCCGAGTCCGTTTCTACTTGAGCTTGATCCGGCGTTTGTGGAGGTTGTGGGGACTGCGGGCGGAAGGGGGGCGGCGTCCGGCGGTGGCGAGGGAACGGGCGGTGGGCGCGATGGGTCGGGCTTTGGCGATGGTTTTGCGTCCGGCGGTGGAAATGGGTATGGTGGCGGGGTGTCCGGCGCGGGATATGGGGCGGGCAGTGGAAATTACGGTGCGCGTGGCAACAGCGGCAGCAATTTTATACGGCGGAGCGGTGGCGGTTACGGCGAAAGCGGTAGTTTTTACGGCAACCGCAACGGGAATTACGGCGGAGGTTATGGCGAGGGCGGTCGCGTGAGGGATCGCAGCGGTAGCCCGCAGCCCGCAAGCGTCAGCGCAGTCGGGCGAGGACTACAAGCGAAGAGCCCGACCGCTGCAACGAGCGGAGCGAGGGGCAGCGGGCACGCCCAAACATCTCAACCGAGCAGCAGCAAGTTTAAAAGGGTTTCTTCTCTGAATAATAATGCCGGTGCACAGGCAAATTATGCCGTAGGGCAAGGGGTGCGCCACAGCAAATTCGGCACAGGTACGATTCTTGAAATTAACGGCGAGGGTGCAAACCAAAAGATAACTGTTGTTTTTGACGACTCGGCAAGCGGCACGCGCACTTTGCTTGCTGCTTATGCCAAGCTGGAAGTTTTATCTTAGTTGTAAGTTTTTTGTGGTTACGAGCACAAAAACATGAAGTTTTTCAGTGTCTTTGTATTCATATCCACAAAAACAATTTCTTTGTTTTCTTATCCTTTTTTATTCCGTTAATGGTGGAAATAAATTTGTCGCTCACTATAAGCGAATAGAGGTACATACATGCTTAAAAATAATAGTTGTTTTATAAATTCCATTAAATTTCATAGCATTTTACTTTTTAACAATTTTGAATGTTGAAACTCGTCCGCTGTTATCATAGACTTTCAGCAGATACATTCCCTTTGAAAAAGAACTTATGTCAATTGTATTTCCATGAGATTGGCTGTAAACTTTATGCCCTGAAACATTAAAAATTTCAACAAGAGATATTGTTTTAGTTAGTGAAGTTAAAATAAGATAGCCATCGGCAGGATTTGGAAAGACGGCAATATCACTGTGCTTTGTTGATTGCTCAATATTTACAATCTCATCATACCAAACAAAGCAATCTGTAACATCAGAACGCTCAGACTTATAAACCAACTCTTCATTTTGCAAAAAGCAAAGTAGATATTCCACTGTACTGTTAGAAGGACACAGGTACTCTGTGCTTTTCAATAATCCTGAAATATCTCCAATACCTTCTATCCATATATGTTCACGATAAGCACCATGCTCATAGTTTTCAGGATTAGAAGAAAGTACATGCACATTTATTTGTTTATGTAGTTTGCTTCCAATCAACACCTCGCTTGTGTCTTTTACTATAATTACTACATCTCTTTTATCACAATGAAAATCATGTGTTCGTATTGTATCACCAACCTTTGCGCTAAAATCATACAATAATATTTCAAGGCTGTCGCCTAACCTGTAATAAACTTTGCGATTTTGCGTGTCTTCTCGGATATAGCCGTTATCTAACCAAATACTCGCTAACGAATCTCGTGTCGTTAAAAGTTTGTAATAGCTTGTGTCATTTATAAGCGTGTCGCTGCCTAATTTTGTTACATAAGTCATAGCAAAATCTCCGAAAGCACTTTGCAAAATCTGATTCCATCGGTTTCCGGAATTGAGAAGAGGTATGTATTCTCTCTCGTCACAGTCGTTTTCGTTAAACCATGACTCTGAGTTGCGATAAACTATTTCGCCATTTTCTTTTTTGTAGTTTAACCAATGCTCCTGTCCGGCTATAATCGCTTCAAGTGTTAAAATGGATTTCATATCCCCTATTCCTTCTATCCAAGCCCCACCATTATAATCCGTTCTTTCAACAAAATTAATTCTTTTGCGTAAACCGCCACCGATATTAATGGTGTCTATGCTTGAAACAATCATTATATAGCTATCAGACACACCATCATAACGCACAAAAGTATCTCCTGTATTTAACGAAAAATCATAAACCAACCTTTCATTGCCACTGTTGTTTTCTATAAAAAACACTTTTTTGTCTTGCTCTCTAAATGCCCCAAAGTAGGATTGATTTTGCGGACAGCCATAGAGCATTTTTTTGTACTGTTTAGAATCAATAACCGTATCACCATTTATTTCGTAGCGGTTATAATAATACTCAGGCAAATCAATGTCTATCCTATCAGGTTGGTCTTTCAGACAATA
>JAISVE010000060.1 GCA_031271725.1 Bacteroidales bacterium | reverse complement strand
GTTCTGATTTTGTTATAATTTTTATTTGATACTCCATTAAAATATGTAAAGCATTATCGGACGACTGATTTGGTATATTGTCTATGTTTTCGATACAATCAAGAATTTGTAGCAATTTTCGTGCAACGCAAGGGGACGCCCAAATCGGAGTTTACATCTCCGCATTCTTGCTCCATTGTATATTTCGTAGAACAAAAGCACAAACGCTTAAAAGAGCGTAAGCGATAATTATGCACGCTGCATTAAGGGCAACAATAAGTATAACGGGAAAGCCTACAGGAACATAGTCTAAGAAATACACAGCACTGTTAAGTTTAATAAGATGCGTAAAATATTGCAAGATGCAAAATGCCAATGCAAGGGCATTGCCGTACAACATACTTCTTGCTAAAAGAAAAAAAGTTTGACGTGTAAATATGGCTCTGATAAGGGGCATGCCGGCACCTATAGACAAGAGCAGCATTGTTTGCGTGGAGCGGTCGGCAATATGAATAAACAGTATTGCAACGATACTTATAAGCGAAACTGCAAGCACGATAATAATCATTACCCATACGTTTGTATCTATAAGTACAAGCCAGTCAAATATTTCAGGATAGAGTTCTTGGCAGGTGTAGCAAGATAGCGAATAGGGTAGTTCTTCGTCTAATTCTTTTTGCACGGTTTCCATATTTTCAGGATTGAAAAGCGTAATCTCAATTCCTTCGGCATCATCCGCTTGCAAACTGTTTATTCTTGCGAGATGTTTTTTGTCGCAAAAAACATAATACTCATCAAATTTTTCGAGCCCTGTTCTATAAATTCCGCAGACAGTAAAACTGCGGGGGCGCAGATTGCTGTCAACGATAAAATATGCCCTGACGCGCTCGCCTGTTTTTGTTTGAAGGCGATTTGCTGTTTGCAGTGATATTAAAATTTGCGGGCTATAGACACTGTCGCTGTAAACAGGCATTTTGCCGTCAATAATATTGTTGTGAAAAAAGTTAGAATCGTAATCGGTTGGAAGCCCCTTAAAGAGAACTCCGAAAAGTTCCTCACTGCTTTGCAGAAGTCCGTTTTGCAACAGGAAAGTTTGAAAATATTTTATGTTTTTATTGCTTGTTAAAAGTTGTTGCAGGTTTGAATCGAATTTAAAATTTGTTTCTGCAAGTCCTGTTTCTGTTTCATCGGTTTGAAACATATAAGGGGCTATTTGCAAGTGCGACCCAAAGCCAAAAACCTTATTGCTTAGAGAGGTCTTAAATCCGTCTAAAATACAAACCGAAAGCACCATCACAAAAAAGCAAAGGGCAATGCTTGCAGAGCCGATACGGATAATCTTTTTTGTCTGTCTTGTAGAATTGGCGGAGCTTTTGCGGCTTGTATCGTAGCTGTCCTTACTCCAGCGTGATGCTATAAAATTTGAAAGTGCAAATCGTTTCATAAATTGAGTAAAGTTACGACTTTATACTCTGTTTTTCGTACTTTTGCAGATAGTATGAAGCGGAATTTTTTATTTTTAGTATTGATGCTTGCTTTTGCAGGGTTAATGGTGCAACAGGCAAATGGGTTGCAAGAGTCTGAACGCACGCAACGGCAAGCGGAGTCCCTGCAACAGCCTGTACTCCTTGGAATAGAACAGACTTCAACCTACCTCCCCCTGTTAAAAGGCAAAAATATTGCCCTTGTAGTAAATCAAACATCGGTATTTCCTGCGAAATCACAGGAACGCCCACGCAACTTAAATAGTTTTTCCGGCGCAGGCACTCACTTGGTTGATACATTACTTTCACTGCAAATTCAAGTTAAAAAAATCTTTTCGCCCGAACACGGCTTCAGAGGCAATGCAGAAGCTGGTGCAACAATAAACAACAGCACTGACTCCAAAACAGGACTTCCTGTCATATCCCTCTATGGAAAAAATAAAAAGCCCACGCAAGAAATGCTTAAAGGGATAGATGTTGTGGTATTCGACTTGCAAGATGTGGGCACTCGTTTCTATACTTATATATCTACATTGCAATATGTAATGGAAGCATGTGCAGAAGCAAAAATTCCGCTTGTAATTTTTGACAGACCAAACCCTAACGGCTTTTATATTGATGGTCCTGTACTTGATACTTCACTGCGTTCCTTTGTAGGAATGCAGCCGGTACCGATAGTTCACGGTATGACGGTTGGCGAATATGCGCAAATGCTTCTTGGTGAAAAATGGGTAAATGGTGCGCTTGAACTTATTGTAATTCCAATACAAAACTACGACCGCAAAAAAACTTATAAACTTTCGGTTGCACCTTCGCCGAATTTATCAACAATGCTTTCTATTAAATGCTATCCAACTCTATGTCTTTTTGAAGGTACCGTTGTAAGCGTTGGGCGCGGTACGCAAAAGCCTTTTGTATGCTATGGTTTTCCGGAATGTAAAATTGGTAATTTTGAATTTACTCCTGTATCTATAAAAGGAGTGGCGGAAAATCCACCCTATAAAAATGTTAAATGCAAGGGATATGTAATTGATCCGACTATGGTGAGAGTGCGTAGTATCAATATCCAACTTGAATGGATAATAGAAATGTACAATGCCTACCCTGATAAGGATAAATTTTTTACTTCGTTTTTTGATAAACTTGCAGGTACAAAAACTCTGCAACAACAAATAAAACAAGGCAAAACGGCGGACGAAATCCGTGCTTCATGGCAGCCCGCACTCAAGGAGTTCAAAGAAATGCGCAAAAAATATTTGCTCTATGACGAATAGCAAACCAACCGTATTTATTCCCGCTGCCGGACTTGGCACACGCTTGGGTGTGCTAACTGCAAATTGCCCGAAAGCACTTGTAGAGTATCAGGGCAAGCCCCTGTTACTGCATTTGCTTGAAAAATTACAGCGTGAAGGTTTTAGAGATATTGTAATAAACGTACACCATCACGCGCAACAGATAATAGACTATGTGCAAACGCCCGCTGTCAGGGAGTTGTACGGCAGTATAGCAATTTCGGATGAAAGTCGCTTGCTGTTGGATACAGGCGGTGCACTTGTAAAGGCATTACCGCTACTGCATAGTGAAGACGTTCTTGTATATAATGTTGATATTTTTTCGGACATAAATCTTTCGCAATTCCACGAAGAATTTTGCAACAGCGATGCAGACGCACTATTAGCAGTACGCGAGCGCAACACTTCGCGCAAACTGTTGTTTGATAAGGACAGTTTGCAACTTTGCGGATGGCGTAACGAAAAAACCGAAGCAGTAAAAATAGTTGAGGGGCGTAACACAACAGCAGCAGGTGCAACAACAGAAATTACAGCCCTCGCTTTTAGCGGCATCCACATAATAAAAACAACAGTAATTAAAGAATTGCAAAAACACTTTGGCAGCGAGAAAGCGTTTTCAATAAT
>JAISVE010000058.1 GCA_031271725.1 Bacteroidales bacterium | reverse complement strand
TCAAACGCACGCGCAAAAAACATCGGCTGGCGCATCGACTATTTCATAGCCTCAAACGCCCTTGTAAACAAAATAAAAGACATCAAAATCTTGGATGAAGTAACTATGAGCGACCACTGCCCGGTTTCATTAGAGATTTAGTTGAAAATTATTTTACAAGTACATTTTTAATTTCCCAAGTTGCACTTTCTGTTGCATCGTTAAAATATTTGAAAGCGATACGTGTAGTAGCTGATTTTGCAGCTGCAGGAATTGCCACACTGCCTGAACTTACATATTTCCAAGCAGTTGTTCCATGGGTAACACCTGTAACTTCTATCCAAGTTGTAGTTTCAACATCTCCTGTATAATTTGCAGTTGCATAAACTTTATACCATCCCTCAGCAACACCAACGTTTATTGAGAAGGCGGGCCCGCGTGCATGGTCAAATGACAATACAGGAGCCTCTACTTCTGATAAATCAATATCAGGTGTAATAAACCAATCTTCATTAGCGTCAGAAGCGGAGCCATTATAACCACTCATCATTGCACCATAATCAGTGCTAAATGTCCACACTTGGTCACCTGTAACACTTACAGGAGTAAATTTATCAAAGCTTTCTTGTGAAAGAAGAGTTTCGCTGAAAATTCCATCTTCATCCGGACAAGGCTCCGAATTGCTTTCAAAAGCAGAAACTTCACGAACGGCAGGTGCTGCAAAGTAACGCCATAAATTGCCTTTAACTGTCAATTCTTTGCCAATATTGCAAGGGCGATTGGCAAGACTAATTGCCCATTGGAAGCCTTCAAGTGCAACAGCACCTGTTTCGGGAGTAAGTTTTACCAAAACCACATTCTCCCAATTTGTTTCATTTGAATCATCCGCAATAACCACAGATGCCGGACGTACGCCTGTTGCACCAAAAACAACATGGCTTGCATCTGTAATCATAGTACCATTGTAGCCTCCCAAAGTGCCTTCTGCAATACCGCCAACAATATAGCCACTCACATAAACGTCATTTTCCTGCGCTGCACCCAATGCAAAGTGAGCAAGTATTTGTGCAACAGAATAAGGATTTGCCTCCGTACCATCACTACCATCGTCAATGCCCGCAACAGTAATATCAAAACTGCTTTCTTTTTCTTTATAGGCAACAGTTATTGTTTTTCTACCTTCGCTTGCTGTTATATCAGTGTTTCCAGCTAACAATTCACTATCATTCCAAGTTAAAGTATAGTCGGTTATTACATTTGCATCTCCATTGTAATTTACAGCCTCCACAACCAAGCCGCTTTTATCAAACGCCTCACCCTGATAATAATTGACCTTTGTTGGCAATCTTGTTATTTCTATATATTTTAAGAGAGCGGATTTATTGCTTGTAAGATATTTGCCCTCACATCTTGTTCTAAATAGCCTGTTGCCGTTATGCCAAAAATTCATAATAGAAACATCTGCTTCAAAGGTTATACTATCATAACTATTTGGCGGAAATGTTTGTATTATAGCTTCATTCTCATCTGCCAAATACAAGGTATCTGCAATTGTTGTATCTTGCGCCTTTGCTGAAATTCCTATAAGGAAAAGGCAAGTAAATAAAAATATCTTCTTCATTATTCTTTACTTTTTAATAATTTTTTTTGTAATAGTTTCTTTTGTCATACGCACTTGCATAATATAAGCACCATTACTCAATGAAGATATATCTATTATTGTTTGCGTTGAGTTTATATTACGTTTTTGCAATACTTTCTTACCCTGTCCGTCAAATAAGGTTATACTTGACAGGCTTTCCGCACTCTCAATATTTATTGTACTTGATGTCGGGTTGGGATAAATCTTTAAATCTTCATTTGCCTGTATTTTTTTCATTATATTAACCTGAATTTTTTCTGCAGGCATAATTACAGATATATCAACTATCTCTATGGTAGTAGTATTACCGCTTTTAGGAACTATTTGCATCTCTGTTGTACTGAAATTCAAGCGTTCCAAATTGTTTAACAAAATGACTTCTTTGCTGCCATCTGTTTTGTAGATGTAAAGTGCGTTTGGCTCACTTTGCTCGTTTTGTGCATGCGCTGTTTGGCTCACTATATTGAATAACAACAATAGCACAGGAATTGTTAATCTTTTCATGCTGTTTTATTTTGGGGTTTATAATTTCTACAATCAAAAGAGACATAAAAAAGCGGACTTACAAATCCGCTAATGAGGTATTCGACGACCCAAGTACAAGATAATGTAAGTCCGCATTTTGCGAACGTTACACTTTATTCTTGTACTTTGAAAGTGTCGAATTTTCATTAGCAAGAATATAGCAAACGCTATGTTATATTTTTTAATTATTTATTACAATATATATTTTATTTTTCCGTATTTACAGGATTATTTTTACCGTATTCTACTGCTTTCTCATTGAGTTCGCTTACAGACATATCGGCATAATGCTCTCTTTGCCATTTGGTATAATCAAAAGGCTCTTTTAGCACTTGTGAAATAAAAATTTCTGTTTCTATTACTCCCAACTTTTCTATAAGGTAGTGCATACCATCCTCCATTATACTTACTGTGTTACGCATAAACATCCTCCCATAAATTTATAAATTCAAAAGGTGAACAGACTCTAATCTCTTCTCCGTTATATTTTTTCAAAATTCCATCGTCAGTAGTTATAAAAAAATTGCAACAAGCTTCTATTGCACACGAAATATGCAATGCATCTTTTGCTTTAACGCCGCATCTCATAATATTATTAGCCCTACTTTCTACTACATCTGCTTTATCAATATCAATAAATGATACTGCATTCTCAAAAAACCTTTCTATTATTATTTTATTCCTTGAATGAGGACTGTTATTGTTCTCATAGCGCGAAATATACGAAAATGCAAGCAATAATTTATCGTCCCTTATCAACTTTTGAATATATAATTTAGCCTGTGTTTCTAAATGAATGCGAATTTGATTCTGGTCGTCAAACGGTCGATTATATGAACAATTATCCAAATATACTTTTATCACTTTTCTCTCTCAATTGATATACCTTGTTGCAAAAGTAACAATTTTCAAATGATTTTTTACAAGTCGCACTCTTGCCTACAACAACTCCTCAATATCTTTCGCAATACTTTCCGGCTTTTCCATCGGCGAAAAACGCTTTACGACTTTGCCTTCGCGGTCAACCAGAAACTTTGCAAAATTCCATTTGATTTTGCTTGACAAAAAACCGCCTTTCTGCGATTTCAAATACTTGTAAAGAGGGTCGGCGTTTTTGCCGTTTACATCAATTTTCTTAAAACGCGGAAAAGTTGTTTCATAGTTCAGAGTGCAGAAACTGTTTATTTCCTCATCGGTTCCGCGTGCCTGACCGGCAAACTGATTGCATGGAAAATCAAGGATTTCAAAGCCCTTTTCCCTGTAATTATCATAGAGTTTTTGCAAACCCGTATATTGTGGCGTTAAACCGCAAGCAGTTGCAGTATTCACTATCAAAAGGACTTTGCCTTTGTATTCGGACAAAGAAACATCTTGCCCCTTATTGCCTTTTACCGTAAAATCGTAAATATTCATATCCCAAACTATATTTCTTCATTGATTAAATATTGATTTCTGGTAGGTGAATTGCGCCCTACAAGTTCCGCCAGAAAACCCGTCAAAAACAACTGCACACCTATAATCATACTGACAAGTGCCAGATAGAAATATGGGGAATTTGCCACAAGCGGTGCTTTAACTCCGCTCGACAAGGCACTGTATTTCTCAATTGCAAGCACCACAATTGCAATAATACCGAGCAGGAAAACCAACATTCCTATACTGCCGAAAAAGTGCATCGGTTTTTTGGAAAATTTACCTACAAAAGATATTGACAGCAAATCGAGAGGCCCATTTATAAAACGAGCCCAGCCACCGAATTTCGTAACCCCGAATTTGCGGGCGCGATGCTGCACAACCTTCTCGCCTATCTTCCTGAAACCTGCCTGTTTCGCTATAACCGGAATATAACGGTGCATCTCACCATATACTTCTATCGAGTGAACAACCTTGCCTCTGTAAGCCTTCAATCCGCAATTGAAATCATGCAGTTTTATGCCCGACATTTTGCAAGTTGCCCAATTGAAAAGTTTGGTGGGAATTGTTTTGGATAAAGGATCATGACGAACTTTTTTCCAGCCGGAAACAAGGTCAAAACCATCAATCTTTATCATCTTGTAAAGTTCGGGAATTTCGTCCGGCGAGTCCTGCATATCGGCATCCATCGTTATCACAACCTCACCCTTGCTTGCATGGAAGCCTGTATTCAGTGCAGCCGATTTGCCGTAATTACGGCGAAAACTTATTCCGTGAACACGTTCATTGCGTTTATGCAAGTCCTGTATTATTTCCCAAGACCTGTCGGTGCTGCCGTCATCAACCATTATAACTTCGTAGCTGAAATTATTTTCTGCCATTACACGCTCTATCCATGCGCAAAGTTCGGGCAATGATTCGTCCTCGTTGTACAGGGGAATTACTACCGATATTTGGGGATGCTCCTGTCCTTTTGAAGTTGATTGCACGGCTACCTGCGGCTGCTTTGCCTGAGTTTCTGTTGCCGTTTGCTGTTGCTGAAATTGCTGCGATATTGTCTTCATAGTTCTATTCCTTAGATGTGTTGAATGGTGAAAAGCAAAGATACTTAATTTTTTTGCCCATTTTGAGCCACATGTCCTCATAAAAAGTTTTTATAGCCCGTACATCGTCTAATTCAGGATCGGTGTTGGCATAAACATCGTCTGAATATGCGTAAAGAGGGAGTTTGCCTGCTACGCAACTTTCGCTGTTTACGCAACCTTCGCCGCCAAGCACAACATCATCAAGCGTGTAAAGATACAAAATAGTGTCGTCTGTTTTCAGGTGGATAAGCCCACTGCCATTACCAATGCTGCCATTACTACTACTGCTATTACAGCCATTGCCGGAAACAACTCCACCGCAATCCCGCTTCAAAATCTTTCCGTATCTTTTCAAAAACAACGGCGATGTAAGGCGTTTGCGCGGCTTGGAATGTTGCGGGTCAGGAAAAGTAATCCATATTTCCGACACCTCACCTTCTGCAAAAATTTTCTCGATAAAATCTATACGCGCACGCACAAAAGCAACTCTCGAAAGTCCGTTCTGATAAGCATGTTTACTGCCTTTCCATAAACGCGCCCCTTTAATATCTATGCCTATAAAATTTTTATTAGGATAACGCTCTGCCAAACCAATCGTATATTCACCCTTTCCGCAACCGATTTCCACAACTATCGGCAGCGAGTTTTTGAAATAATTACTGTGCCACTTGCCACGCATGGGACATTCCTCTTTATGTAAAAAAGGATATTGAAAAAGATTTGGAAAGCTTAAGTTCTCTGCGAACTTCTGAAGTTTGTTGCTGCTACTCATAAGTTATTTTGCTTCGCTGCGCTACGCAAAATCCACTAATTAAGCTCTTTTATCCAGCCTTGGACATTTTTTTCCGCAAGTTTTAACTTGTAGTTCAACGCTTCGTCTCTTGTAGCAAAACTATTGAGTGAAACATAATAGAAACCATCGTTAAGAACAGACCTCGCATTGCTGTAGCCAAGTTGACGAAAGCGTTGTACTTCCTTATCGGCATTTTGACTTTCCTTAAATGAACCGACTATAATATTGTATTTGCCCTTTAATTTTGCAGAGGTTGCAGCAGCAGGTTTAGAAGCCGCAGGCTTTTCTACCTGTTTTACCGAAGTACTTGGCGTAACCGCAGCGGGCGCAGGGGCAACTTCCGGAACATTGTTATCCTCAACACTCTCCTCCGGCTGTTCAACGGTTATATCTTCTACCTGAGCAACAACACCGTCCTCAGAAGGCACTCCGAGAACTACTTCCTTAACTTGCGCATCATTGCCGGAAACAATAAATGACATAACTTTTTCTCTTGT
>JAISVE010000052.1 GCA_031271725.1 Bacteroidales bacterium | reverse complement strand
GTTGGGGATTATGGGTATTCCTTTCCCTGTGGAGTATGGCGGCGCAGGTGGCGACAATATACTCTATTCAATGGCTGTTGAAGAATTGTCGCGTGTATGCGGAACTACAGGTGTGATTGTTTCTGCCCATACATCACTTTGCGTACAACCAATTTACGAATTCGGCACGGAGGAACAAAAGCAAAAATATTTGCCCAATTTGTGTAGCGGTAAATGGCTTGGTGCCTTTGGCTTAACTGAGCCCAATGCCGGAACTGATGCGGCATCGCAGCAAACCACCGCAGTTTTAGATGGTGACGAATATGTGCTTAACGGCTCAAAGATATTTATTACCAACGCCTCTCATGCAGATGTCTATATTATTATGGCTATGACTGATAAATCCGTAGGCACAAGAGGCATATCGGCATTCATTGTAGAGCGCGGCACTAAGGGTTTTACTATCGGAAAAAAAGAAAAAAAGTTAGGTATTCGCGGCTCTGCAACTTGCGAGTTGATTTTTGAAAATTGCAGAATTCCAAAGGACAACTTATTAGGAAAAACAGGTAAAGGTTTTGGCATAGCAATGAAAACTCTTGACGGCGGACGCATTGGCATTGCGGCGCAGGCACTCGGCATTGCACAGGGCGCAATGGACGAAACCGTAAAATATGTAAAGGAACGCAAGCAGTTCGGCAAGGCAATCGGGCAATTTCAAAATACGCAATTTCAGTTAGCCGATTTGGATACAAAAATCGAAGCGGCACGCTGGTTGGTGCGCGTTGCGGCTTATAGAAAAGATAAAGGCGAAGCGTATTCCGTAGATGCTGCACGTGCCAAACTTTTTGCAGCAGAAACGGCAATGGAAACAACTGTTAAGGCGGTACAGTTTCACGGTGGATATGGCTATACCCGCGAATATCCTGTAGAACGCATGATGCGTGATGCGAAAATTACCGAAATTTATGAGGGGACTTCGGAAGTTCAACGGATGGTTGTATCTGCAAATCTATTAAAATAAAGAATGTATGAAAATAATAGTCTGTATTAAACAAGTGCCGGACACTACGGAAATCAAATTGAATCCCGAAACGGGAACAATGATAAGAGATGGTGTGCCAAGCATTATGAATCCCGATGACAAAGGCGGATTGGAAATGGCATTGCAACTGAAAGACCAATACAATGCAGAAGTTACGGTTATAACAATGGGACCTCCGCAAGCCGATTTGATTTTGCGCGAAGCACTCGCTATGGGCGCAGACAGGGCAATCCTGTTAACCGACCGCAAATTTGCAGGAGCAGACACTCTTGCAACATCCAATGCTCTGGCTGCCGCAATTCGCAAACTAAACTTTGATTTGCTTATAACAGGCAGGCAGGCAATAGACGGCGACACTGCGCAAGTAGGACCTCAAATAGCCGAGATTTTAGACTTGCCGCAAGTTACCTATGTTGACGGAATCGAATACACTGCCCCAAAAACTTTGACAATAAAAAAATCGACAGAAGAAGGCTATCAAATTGTAGAAGTTGAAATGCCGTGTCTTATAACAGTGCTTGCTTCGGCAAATAAATCGCGCTATATGTCGGTTAGAGGAATTGTAGAAGCATACAAGCGCGATGTGGAAATTTGGGGCTTTGCCGATATTGATGTAGCGGAGGAAAAATTAGGTTTAAGCGGCTCACCAACCCGCGTTGCCAAATCATTTACCAAAGGCATCAAAGCAGCGGGACAAATTCACGAAGTGAGCGCGAATGAAGCGGTAGATATTATTGTTGAAAAACTAAAAGAAAAATTTATTATATGAAACCTCTAAATTCCTCAAATATCTGCGTTGCACATCACTCGTAGCTCGGTCACGTACTTTTAAGATTAAAATATTATGAATAAATCAGACTATAAAAATATTTATGTATTCGCCGAACAGCGCGAAGGCGTTATTCAGAATGTAGCATTAGAATTGATAGGCAAGGCAAAGCATTTGGCACAACAATTAAACGAGCAGGTTGTCGCAATTTTGTTAGGCAGTAAAATTGCAGATAAAGCACAGGAACTTATTGCTTATGGTGCCGATGTTGTTCTTTGTGCAGATGCGCCGGAACTTGCGCAATACACAACCGAGCCTTATGCACAGGCAATAGCGCAAATTATAAACGACAGGAAACCTTCAATTCTTTTAATCGGCGCAACAACCATTGGGCGCGATTTGGGACCACGCTTGTCGGCAAGAGTAGGCACAGGTCTAACAGCCGATTGCACCGCCTTAGATATTTCCGAAGAAAACGATTTGCTTATGACACGCCCTGCTTTTGGCGGAAATCTTATGGCAACAATTGTGTGCAAGGAACACCGTCCGCAAATGAGCACGGTGCGCCCGGGCGTGATGTTAAAAGATAGTCCCGACACTTCACGCAAAGGCACAATAGAGGAAGTAAAAATTAAATTCGCGCCCGAAAAATTCAAAGTAAGAATTAAGGAAACGGTTAAAGAAACTCGCAACCTTGTAAATATTACGGACGCAAAAATTCTAATTTCCGGTGGACGTGGAGTAGGCAATGCCGAAGGCTTTAAGAAATTGCAGGACTTGGCAGCAACAATAAAAGCCGAAGTGTCTTCGTCCCGCGCAATGGTTGATAGCGGTGTTATGCAGCATGAGCGGCAGGTTGGGCAAACCGGAAAAACCGTTCGTCCCGACTTGTACTTTGCCTTTGGTATTTCAGGTGCAATTCAACATATTGCGGGCATGGAAAGTTCCGACTACATAATAGCAGTTAATAAAGACAAATACGCACCTATCTTTCAAGTTGCGGACTTGGGAATTGTTGGCGACTTGCATCAAATCGTGCCACTGCTTACGGAAAGGCTGAAACGGAAATAATCTCTCATTTGTATAAATTGTAATGGCCATTACTGTAATCGCCATTACAATTATTTGCCAATTCTCAGTCCTCATAAAAACATCAGGATTGTAATCTGCATTACTGTAATGGTCATTACAATTATTTTTTGTATCTTTGCCGTAAACCGGTAAAAGTGGCAATATGCTTAAATTCTACAACAGGGAAAAGGAAACTGCTTTATTAAAAAAAATAAAGAGGCAATCGTTACAAGCGGCGCAAATGACTTTTGTTGTCGGGCGCAGGCGTATAGGTAAAACGTCTTTACTTACTAATATTTTTTCTGATAGAAAGTCATTATATTTTTTTGTTGAGAAAAAAAACGAGGCGATTTTATGTCAAGAATTTGTTTCGGAAATTCAAAATAAACTTGGAGTAAGCATTTATGGAACATTAGATACTTTTAAGGATGTTTTCTCCTATCTGTTAGATTTATCAAAGAGCAAACATTTTACTTTAATTATAGACGAATTTCAGGAATTTAAAAATATAAACCCCGCTATTTACAGCGAAATGCAGAACATTTGGGATAGAAATAAAAACAACAGCAAAATCAATTTGATTTTATGCGGCTCTGTTTATTCGCTTATGAAACATATTTTTGAAAATTCAAAAGAGCCGCTTTTCGGCAGGGCAACAGCACGTCTAAACTTAAAGGCTTTTGATGTGAAAACATTAAAAAATATCTTAAAAGATCATTATCCCAAATATACAAATGAAGACTTGCTCGCTTTTTATCTTTTTACAGGCGGGGTTGCAAAATATGTAGAACTTTTAATCAACGCAAAAGCATTTACGGTAAAAAAGATTTTAGATGAAGTGTTGTCTGAAAATTCCTTATTTTTAGACGAGGGTCGCAACATCTTAATTGATGAATTCGGTAAGGACTATGGCAATTATTTTTCCATACTAATGTTAATTGCATCTTCCAAAACTTCAAGAACGGAGATGGAGTCAATAATGCAAATAAGTTTGGGAGGGTTTTTAGATAGACTGGAAAATGAATTCGGAATAATTACAAAAGTGCGCCCGATATTCTCAAAGCCGGGCGGAAAAAATATAAAATATCGCATAAATGATAACTTTTTGAACTTTTGGTTTCGCTTTATTTTTAAGTATAGGAGCGCAATAGAAATGAAAAATTTTGCATACATCAAGGAAATAGTACAGCGCGATTACAAAATGTATAGCGGTTTGATTTTAGAGCGTTATTTCAGAGAAAAAATTACGATAGAAGAAAATCTATCTACTCTCGGCTCGTATTGGGAGAAAGGAAACCAAAACGAGATAGACATTATTGCATTAAATGAATACAAAAAAACTGCACTTATAGCAGAAGTAAAGCGTGATGCAAGCAAAATAAATATTGATGAATTGCAAGGCAAAACAGGAAATCTAATCAAAGAACTTAAAGGATACAAGATAAAGTATAAGGGCTTTTCCATGCAAGACATGTAAAATCATAATTTATACAAAAAACACCCACCTTTGTCGTTGAAATACAAATAAAAATTATATCCGGCAAAGTAATACTAAGCAGTGAGCCACAAGAGCGCACGCGAGCAACCGCGTTGATTTAAGCACTCAGCTCGCAGGCGGGTTACACACAACTCGCCTGTTTTGTTTCTAAACCCCTCGAATTCGACACCTTATTTATATAAAGCAGGTGCAAATGCTTTATGGAAAATATAAATGCAGTTTTAGTAATTGTCGGCATTTCCCAAAAATAACGTTTGATGAAGTTAAACGTAAAATTTGCTAACTTTACAAGTTGCAACAGCCGATTGCGGCATCATATATAAATACATAGGATATGAACAACAACACATACAAATTACTTAACAACATTTTGGGCTGGCTCGTGTGGGCAGCCGCATCTTTCGTTTTTATTTCAACGGCAGAAAAGTCAGGCTCGTGGTGGGATTGCGGTGAATATGTATCTACTGCATATAAACTTATGGTAGGACACCCTCCCGGAGCACCCACTTTCCAAATACTCGGTGCATTGTTTTCACTTGCAGCAATGGGCGATACCAATCTTGTGGGGCATTTCGTAAATATAATGTCAGGTTTGGCAAGCAGTTTTACAATTCTGTTTTTATTTTGGACAATAACAATGCTTGCTAAAAAAATCGCCACATCAAACATACTTTCTAAAACTGCAAGCAAAACCGCAAGCAAAACTTCAAACATAGACGAGAACAACAAAAGCGAAAAACAACTCACGCCGCTGTCCGCTTTCATAATATTACTCGCAGGCACAGTGGGCGCACTCGCATACACCTTCTCCGATTCATTCTGGTTTTCGGCAGTAGAGGGCGAAGTTTATGCAATGAGTTCCTTTTTTACCGCAATAACATTTTGGGCAATACTAAAGTGGGAACAGGCAAGCGACAAACCGCATCACTTACGTTGGCTCGTTTTTATATCACTGTTAATAGGACTTGCAATCGGTGTGCACTTGCTGAATTTGCTTGTAATTCCTGCAATGGTATTCACTGTATATTACAAAAAATTCAGGCAAAGCAGAAAAGGTTTTTGGTACTCCATGCTAATATCCTTAGTGTTGCTTGGGCTTATCCTGTGGGGCATTGTGCCATGGATAGTAAAACTTGCAGGCTATTTTGAACTCGCTGCAGTTAACGGACTTGGGCTACCCTTTAATTCAGGCACAATTATATATTTTGTGTTGTTGATAGGCGGTATTGTGTGGGGTTTGCGCGTTACACGTAAAAAAAACAAGGCAGTCTTAAATACACTTTTACTCTGCGTTTCTTTTGTGTTGATAGGATATTCAACATTCTTTTCACTTATTATACGTGCAAATGCCAATGTGCCGATAAGTCAGGGCGAAACAAAGGATGCAATAAGTTTGCTTGCCTATCTTAACCGCGATCAGTACGGCAGCACACCGCTCTTTTACGGACAATATTACAATGCACCCATTATCGCAGTGGAGCCTGCAAACCCTCAGTACAGGCGGGATGCAGAAACAGGGCGATATGAGCCCGATGGATATTCATCACAAAAAATTACTTATGACCCCAGATTTTGCGGACTTTTTCCGCGTATGCACTCCGATATGGAAAATGGTTTCCGTCCAAATAAAACATACAACAAACTTTGGAGCGGCAAAAAAGACGACAGGCGCAAACCCACTATGGGTGAGAATATGACCTTTCTTTTCCGTTATCAAATAGGATGGATGTATATGCGTTATTTTATGTGGAATTTTGTTGGTCGTCAAAACGACATTATGGGACGTTACTATAACAGAGATGGTACTCGTGACTATTTTAACGGTAATTGGATTAGCGGAATAAAATTTATAGATGAAGCACGGTTGGGACCACAGGACAATTTGCCTGAAGAACTTGCAAAAAATCCGGCACGCAACACTTTTTATTTTCTGCCGTTATTGTTGGGATTGATAGGTGCTTTCTATCATTACAAGCGCAACCGCAAAGATATGTTTGTTGTTTTTCTTTTGTTTTTTATGACGGGATTTGCGATAGTTCTGTATCTTAATCAACCCTCAACAGAGCCACGCGAAAGGGATTATTCCGTTGCGGGCTCTTTCTATGCTTTTGCAATATGGATAGGTATCGGAGTTATGGGTTTTATACAATTATTGCAACGTATAAAAATTCCGCGTGGCGTGGCGGCAGTTTTGGCTTTATCAACACTTGGCATACCGGCTCTTATGGCACAACAGGGTTGGGACGATCATGACCGCTCGCTGCGTACCGCAGCTCGCGACTTTGGCAGAAACATGCTGGAGTCCTGTCCGCCGAATGCAGTGCTTGTAGTTGATGGCGACAACGACACTTTCCCTGTCTGGTATTGCCAGCAAGTAGAGGGCATAAGAACAGATGTGCGTGTAATAAACAGTATGCTCACTCACAGTTCATGGGCAATACAGCCGCTCTATCGTCAGATATACAAGAGTGCGCCGTTAAAGATGACACTTAAAAACAGTAATTATTTTGGTGAAAAAAACAGTTCGATTTTTGTTCAGGACAGACTAAGCACGAGAGAGGAAGCAACATCTTTATTAAAACTTGTAGATAGTGATAATCCTGCAACAAAACTTATGACAACATCAGGCATAGCAGCGAGTTTCTTTCCTACACGTTATGTAAAAATTGCAGTGCCGAAAGAAGAGTTGGCAAAAAGCGGTTTATATACAACAGAAGAATTGAATACAGCACCTGCGGAAATTGAATGGAATATAAACTCAAATCAACTTACAAAATCAAATCTCGCATTGTTTGATTTGTTTGCAAACAACGCATGGGAACGTCCGATTTGTTTTTCGGGAGCAACTTCACATCAGTCATATTTACCCTCAACTTCATACGGACAGATTGAAGGCAGTGTAACGCGCATAGTGCCGTACATCAACCCAAATCGTCAGATACTTGGTGCAAATACAAACGGAATTGCGTGCGAACGTTCATATCATTTACTTATGAATGTTTTCGATTGGGGTGATTTGAATTCGGGCAAGATGGCTCTTGACCCCGAAACACGCAACTGGAGCAATAACGCAAAAGGTATGTATCTTTCGCTTGCAGCGGTGCTTTTTTATGAGGGCAAACAGGACTCAGCGATAAAAGTTTTGGATAAGGGACTGTTTTGGTTTCCGCATCACATTCTTAACTTTGACGGATATACTGTTCAGTATGCGCGTTTCTATTATATGGCAGGCGCAAAGGAAAAAGGGAAAGAAGTGCTTGAAATAATTGCTGCATCATTTAGTGAAAAGTTGGAATATCTGAAATCTTTTCCGTCAAAAATGCAACGCGATATAAAAGCGGAAGTTGATGAAACAGTACAAACATTGAGAGATGTCCATGCCATTGCACAGCAGAACGGCGAAAAGGAGATAACAGATAAACTCGAAAAAATTTTGTAGGATAACTTTATGAGTTTTTGAAAAACAGCAGAAGAATTGACATCTAATAACAGTGATAAAAATAACAGCAGATAAATAATCTTATGATAAAAAATTACTCTAAACTAAATCAAATTCTCGGATGGCTTGTGTGGGCTATCGCAACATTCGTATATATTTCAACCGCCGAACGCACAGTGCCGTGGTGGGACTGCGGTGAATACATATCTACAGCATTTCGTCAGATGGTTGGACATCCTCCCGGAGCACCGACATTTCAAATACTCGGCTCACTCGCCTGCCTTTTTACTTTCGGCGATCTCACAAAAGTTGCCTTTGCAGTAAATTCTGTTTCCGCATTATGCAGCAGTTTCACTATTTTGTTTTTGTTTTGGACAATTACGATGATAGGAAAAAAACTTGTAAACGCCATCAATAAGGGAGAACAGGCATCGCCGGCACAACTACTTATGATTTTTGCAAGTGCAATAGTTGGTTCGCTTGCATATACTTTTTCGGACACATTCTGGTTTTCGGCGGTAGAGGGTGAAGTTTATGCAATGAGTTCTTTCTTCACGGCAATAACATTTTGGGCAATTCTAAAATGGGAAGAAGTTGCGGACGAAAAACATCACTTGCGCTGGATTATTTTTATTGCATTTTTGGTAGGTCTTGCGATAGGTGTTCACTTGCTTAACTTACTTGTTATTCCTGCAATTGTTTTTATTGTTTATTACAAAAAATTTGAACATACACGCAAAAATTTTTGGTGGTCAATGATAATTTCCTTTGTGCTTGTGGGTGTTATTCTTTGGGGTATTGTGCCATGGATAGTGAAGCTTGCAGGATACTTTGAACTCGCTGCCGTTAATGGTTTCGGGCTGCCTTTCAACACAGGAACAATATTGTATTTTGTAGTTCTTATAGGTGCGATTGCTTGGGGAATTTTATACTCTCACAAAAAGCAAAAAGCATTCTTAAATACAATGCTGCTTTGCTTTGTATTTATTCTTATCGGATATTCAACTTTCCTTACACTTGTTATTCGTTCAAATAGAAATGACTTGCCGTTAAATGAAAACGAGCCGAAGAATGCTTTGAGTTTGCTTGCCTATCTTAACCGCGAACAGTATGGTAGCCGTCCATTTCTTTACGGGCAATATTTTAATGCGCGTGTAGAAAGTGCAGAAGAAGTTTCGCCCAAATATGAAAAGGATATTGAAAGCGGAAAGTATGTAAATGTTGGAAACAATGTGGAATACAAATACGATAATGCGCATACGGGAGTATTTCCGCGAATGTATTCCAACTCGGAAGGCGGTGGGCGTCCACATGTGCAGTATTATCGCTTTTGGAGTGGCACCAAGGCAGATGCAAACACAGCAAAACCGACTTTTGGCGAGAATATGCGTTTCTTTTTGCGTTATCAAGTCGGTTGGATGTATATGCGTTATTTTATGTGGAATTTTGTCGGTCGTCAAAACAATGAGCAGGGACTTGGATATAATGGTGACGGCAGCAGGGATATTTATAACGGCAATTGGATTAGCGGTGTGAAATTTTTGGATGAAATGCGTTTAGGACCGCAAAGCAATCTTCCCGATTTTCTTAAAAATAATCAGGCACGTAATACACTTTTCTTTTTGCCCTTGTTGCTCGGTCTTATAGGCGTATTCTTTCATTACAAAAAAGCAAAAAAAGATTTTTTCGTTGTGGTGTTGTTATTTTTTATGACGGGTTTGGCAATTGTTATCTATCTTAATGAACCGTCAACGGAGCCGCGTGAGCGCGATTATACTTATGCAGGCTCTTTTTACGCTTTTGCAATATGGATAGGGCTTGGCGTGATGGCGATTTCAACATGGCTTGCCAAGCGGATGAAACCGATAGTTGCAACATCGCTTGTGTTTGTTGTTACACTTTTTGCAGTGCCTGTTTTAATGGCATCGCAGGAGTGGGATGACCACGATCGTTCAAACCGTACAGCTGCTTATGACTACGCAAAAAATTCTTTAATGTCTTGCGATGAAAATGCAATCCTTATAGCAAACGGCGATAATGATACTTTTCCGCTTTGGTATTGTCAGTTTGTAGAAAACTTCCGCAATGATGTGCGTATTCTAAACTCTGCGCTTGCGGGCAGTTATTGGCATGTTCAACCATTATTCCGCAAACTTTACGATTCATCACCTGTAAAAATGTCAATCTCTTACAATAACTATGGACAGGGCAAGAATGATTATGTGTGGCTCGAAAATCGCGGAGGAGAAGCAGTAGAGCTTGAAGATATATTAAAGTTTGTCAATAGCGATGACCCACGCAGCAAGCAAATGTCAAGAAATGGTGAGTCAATAAATATTTTTCCGACAAAGAAAGTAAAAATTACTGTTCCTACCGAAAAACTGCTTGCAGAAGGCATTATCACGCAGGAGCAAGCTTCACGCATTGTTCCTGTAATAAATTGGGAGCTTAAAAATTCAAGCAATGCAATTTATAAAAATGATTTGGCGTTTTTAGATGTTATCGGTACAAATCGTTTTGAGCGTCCAATCTGCCTTATGAGCGACAGAGCGCAGCAAGAGATATATCCTGTGCCGCAGTTAGCCGAAATGCAAGGTGCGGTTTATAAATTTGTTCCTTACATAAACCCCAACAGAGAAGCTATTGGCAACAATGGAGTGAATACAGGAAAGTCTTACGACTTGTTTGTAAATAAATTTCGTTGGGGAAATCTTCAAGATGCGAAAACGGCTGTGGATCCTGAAAGTGCCGGATATAGCAGATCAATAAAATATAGCTATATTCAACTTGCAAATGCTTTGAGTTATGAGGGAAAGAAAGATTCCGCAGTTGTGGTCTTGGATAAGATTGCAGATTTCTTCCCACATAGTAAAGTTGCTTATGACGGCATAATGCTTTATGTTGTGGAGTCATATCTAAAAGCAGGCGCGATAGAAAAGGCTGCGGAACTTGCAAAGACGTTGCAGGATATTTACAGGCATCGTTTGGATTATGCACGTAGTTTTCCATCAAAATATGCACCATCTTTAAAAGCGGAAATTAACGAATGCGGGAGCATATTTTACAGCATGAATGAAATGCTTGCGGAATATGAGAGCGATGTTTTGATAGGAGGCATATATGCAGAGAATGAAAGCATCTTGCAGATGATGGGAGTGACGCGATAAATTAAAACGTTTTGGATACCTTGTACACAACAATTAAAATTATAAAAATATGAAAACACTATTAAAAGTACTTTGCATTTTAACATTTATTGTTAGCGGTTTAAATTTTTTGGGTAATTCGTTAGTAGTTATTCCCGGCGGGCAATTTTGGTCTGACAGAATTGAAGAATTCAAAAGCGAGGAAGCATTTGAACAAATGGTTGCACAAAATCCTCAAATGGAAGATATGCTTAATCAAGCGCAGGTAATGTTGCAAAACACTTCCTACTTTATTCTTATGGCACTTCTTTGTGCCGCATCAATAGTGGGTGCAGCATTTATGCTCAAAGGAAAAGTTTCAGGATTTCATATCTACACTTTGGCACATCTTATAATTATTCTTATTCCTTTATTGATATTTCGTTCAATGAATTTTTCAATATCGGGTACAATATTTTCTCTAATAATTATAGGCTTATATGCTCTTGCAATGTTCAGAAAGCCTGCCAACCCTGAAACTCCCATATCAGAATAATATAAAACGGAGTTAGATAAATCCTTAAAATAAAAAATTAACAGTGTTATGAATACAGTAGTAAAAACACTTCGCGACTCGGCGGCAGCCCGCTGGACAGCACTCTTATTTTTGGCGTTTGCAATGTTTTGCTCGTATATCTTTATGGATATACTTTCGCCCATTAAAGACCTAATGCAATCAACCAGAGGTTGGGACTCTACTGCCTTCGGTACAATGCAAGGCTCGGAAACATTTTTGAATGTTTTCATTTTCTTCCTGATTTTTGCAGGTATTATTTTAGATAAAATGGGAGTGCGTTTTACCGCCGTTTTATCAGGTGCGGTAATGCTTGTGGGTGCGTTAATAAATTGGTATGCCGTAACTGAGAGTTTTATCGGGAGCGGTTTGGAAGCATGGTTTAACAATAACCTCAACTATATTCCGGGCTTTGACGAATTGGGCATTTCGCCTTTTTACAGAGGCATGCCGGCTTCTGCAAAATTTGCTTCTGTGGGTTTTATGATTTTTGGTTGCGGTGTTGAGATGGCAGGTATCACTGTTTCGCGCGGTATTGTAAAATGGTTTAAGGGCAGAGAAATTGCACTTGCGATGGGCTCGGAAATGGCGTTAGCACGTTTGGGCGTGGCAACCTGTATGATTTTTTCGCCCGTGTTTGCAAAACTCGGCGGTAATATTGATGTTTCCCGCTCTGTTGCTTTTGGTGTGGTATTGCTGATGATTGCGCTTATAATGTTTATCGTTTATTTCTTTATGGACAAAAAACTTGATGCGCAAACAGGCGAAGCAGAAGAAAAAGATGATCCGTTTAAGATTAGTGATCTCGGCAAAATTTTTAGGAGCAGCGGTTTTTGGTTAGTAGCCTTGCTTTGCGTGCTCTACTATTCGGCAATCTTCCCATTCCAAAAATACGCAGTAAATATGTTGCAGTGTAACCTTACATTTACGGAAGTGCCTTCTGACTCTTTTTGGGCGTCAAACACTGTAACCATAATACAATATGTAATAATGTTATTTGTAGCTGCAACCGCATTTGCAAGTAATTTCAGCAAGCGTGTTTTAAAAATTACATTGCTGTGTTTATCTGTGATATTTTTGGTTGCATTCTGTTATATGGGTTACATGCGTCAATCGGCAGAAACAATTTTTGCGGTATTTCCGTTGTTGGCTGTAGGCATTACGCCTATTCTCGGTAAATATGTAGATACTAAAGGTAAAGCGGCATCCATGTTAATGATTGGCTCTATTTTGCTTATTGCATGCCATTTGACCTTTGCCTTTATTTTGCCAATGTTCAAGGGCAGTGAAATCGGTGGTGTGATTGTTGCCTACATTACGATTTTAGTGCTCGGCTCATCGTTCTCATTGGTGCCTGCGTCATTATGGCCCTCTGTTCCGAAATTGGTTGACAGCAAAGTTATCGGCTCGGCTTATGCACTTATTTTCTGGATTCAGAATATCGGTTTGTGGTTGTTCCCCTTGCTGATCGGCAAAATTTTGGATGCCTCAAATCCGGAAGTTGTGCAGGCGTTAAAAGATGGCACAATGACGCCTGAAGTAGCAGC
>JAISVE010000048.1 GCA_031271725.1 Bacteroidales bacterium | reverse complement strand
GCAAGAGAAAGAAGTAATTTTTTCATAATATTCTATTTTATGTAATATTCTTAAAATTTGAAAGTTTAAGGCGCGCGAGCCGAGTAAAGCGGAGTTATCTATAGATAATGAGCATTTACAAGGTGATGCGCAACGCAGAAATTTCAAAGAATTAAGGATTTTGAGGTATCGTTAAAATTTTCGTCTCAATAACCTCACCGTCCTTTTTTAATATATATTTTATTCCATAGCCTGAGGATGGAGTGTCTTCGCCAAAAGGAATATTGTCATTGCCCCAAATTTTATTTACCAATTCGGGATGGTCGATAAAAGGGTTTCGGTTGTTTTGTACTTTTTGAACAGAGTCGTTGCGGGCACGCTCCCAATCTTGAACAGGGAAGTTATTGTGCCATTCTACCAACATATTTTTTGCCCAATTTGTAAATGCCTGCGTTGATGTGCCGTTCATCATTGCTTGAGCCGGTGTTTCCTGTGTCCAGTTTGCAACATCATTTTCATAACGGGTTGCCATATAAAAATACATACGTGCAAAATAGCCTTTATATTGGTCTATCGGCTCAAAACAGGTTGTACTTGGGCTGCCCGGATAGGTGTTCGGACCTCTTTTGTAGCCAAGTTTACTTGTATATGTCGGAGAAGATACTTTGCCGAGTGCATGATTACTATGTCCTGTACCATTAACATATTGGTCGGCAGGTATTAAATGATGTACATCTGTATATGGTGTGTCTGATTCAGCCCAACCGCCCCAACTTTTGGGCAGGGAATGTTCACGGGAATAGCAATATTTACAAGGATTCGAACCACCGTCGCCACAAGTTGAGCTTCCGGCACGAGAATCTCCTCCCTCTAAACTTGCATTACCGCATTGCCTGCCAAATCCATCTGTTTCCGGACCAAAGTTAAAACAGCCGGGTGTGGTGTAAATATCCCTAACAGTGCCATCAGCGTTTGCATCGGTTGTGCAATATATAGTCCATACATTGCTATAACTATAACGCTTATGTCCCTTTATAATCTTATGCAACGCAGTCTTTAATACATATCCGCTCTTACCTAAAGCCGCATCGTAATAGCCTTCCGGCTCGACTGCAAATACTGTGAATGCGCTGCATATAAGGCAGGCGGTCAGAAGTTTTGTTTTAATGTTTTTCATGGTATTAAATATTTTCAAGAACATTGCTAATTAGCGATTTTTAGGGAAACAAAACTGTTCCCGTCTTTATGTGCATAGCGTATAATGTAAATTCCCTGTGGCAACTGTTTTAATGTTGCATCAATTTCGTGAAAGGAAACTTGCCTTAAACGCACACCTGCAATTGATATAACTTCTGCTGTAGGATAAAGTTTAGCATTTAAAACTTCCTCGCTAATTATTTCCTTTTCTATGCTAACACCGAAAGAGGTACTGTCATTACCCCAAATTTTATTTACCAATTCGGGACAGTCAATAAAAGGGTTGCGGTTTTTTTGTATTTTTTGAACGGAGTCGTTGCGGGCGCGTTCCCAATCTTGAACAGGGAAATTATTGTGCCATTCTACCAACATATTTTTTGCCCAATCCGTGAATACTTGATTTGATGTGCCGTTAATCATTTCCGCGCCTTCGCTATCAGTCCAATCCGCAATTTTATTTTCGTAGCGGGTTGCCATATAAAAATATATACGCGCAAAATAACCCTTGTATTGGTCTATCGGCTCAAAACAAGTTGTACCGGGACTGCCGGGGTATGTGTTGGCTCCTCTTTTGTAACCAATAACACTTATATATGCCGGCGAAGATACTACGCCAAGGGCATTATTACTGTGTCCGATAGAATTAACATATTGGTCGGCAGGTATTAAGTGATGTATATCGGTATATTGCGTATCGGTGCTTGAAATGCCGCCGCCCCACCAACTTTTGGGAAACGTGTGTTCACGGGAATAGCAGCCACATTCATAAGCACGTTGGTTTCCGCATTGGTAGCCATCAGGCGGACCGGGAGCAATGTAACCGAAATTATAACCGCAGTCGGTAGTGTAAATATCCCTAACCGTACCGTCGGGATTTACATCCGTTGTGCGGTATGACCACCAAACATTATTACCTGAATCGTTTCCGGAGCCGTAACTTAACCTGTTATGCCCTTTAATAATGTCGTGTAATGCGGTTTTAAGTTCATAGCCGCTTTTTCCCAATGCTGCATCGTAGTAGTCGACAGGTGGCTCAGCGTATAAAAGAGTCGTAACTACAACGAGGCAGGCAATTAAAAGTTTTGTTTTAATGTTCGTCATAGTATTAATTGTTTGTTTGCGTTAGGGATTGCAGCGGAAATCCTTTTGCATTGAGGCGAAGCCGATATGCAAAAGATTGAAGCGGAAAGCCCGACCCACTGCGGTTTTCAATGCAGTGGGGAACGCCATCCATAAGGAGAGCGGTAACGCAATGATTTTATTCCATCAGTTTTTTATACTTAAAGCGTTTTGGGGTAATATCGCCCAAACGTTTCTTTTTGTTTTCCTCGTAGTCGGTGTAGCCGCCCTCGAAGTAATAGACCTGCCCTTCGCCTTCAAAGGCGAGGATATGCGTTGCAATGCGGTCTAAAAACCAGCGGTCGTGCGAAATTACTACCGCACAACCGGCAAAATTTTCCAAACCTTCTTCCAATGCACGCAGGGTGTTAACGTCTATATCGTTGGTCGGCTCATCGAGCAACAGTACGTTTGCTTCGCTTTTCAGGGTTAGCGCAAGGTGCAAACGGTTTCTTTCGCCACCCGAAAGCACGCCTGTTTTTTTGCCCTGCTCCGCCCCGTTAAAGTTAAAGCGGGATATATAGGCGCGGGAGTTTATAAGCCGCCCGCCGAGCATCATTTGTTCATTGCCTTCGCTGGCTACTTCCCACACTGATTTTTCGGGATCTATTTCCGTGTGCTGCTGGTCAACATAGCCCACCTTTACGGTTTCGCCAACCTTAAACTCGCCTTCGTCAGGTTTTTCTATTCCCATTATCATACGGAACAGGGTTGTTTTACCTGCCCCGTTTGGTCCGATAATTCCTACTATGCCGTTAGGCGGTAATGCGAAATTCAGGTTTTCAAAAAGCAGTTTGTCGCCAAATGCTTTTTTTACATTTATCGCTTCTATTACATTGTTGCCAAGTCGAGGTCCGTTGGGAATAAAGATTTCCAATTTTTCTTCTTTCTGTTTGCCGTCTTCATTGAGAAGTGCTTCATAAGCATTAAGACGTGCCTTGCCTTTTGCCTGACGTGCCTTTGGTGTCATCCTTACCCAGTCCAACTCCCGCTGCAATGTTTTATGCCGCTTGCTTTCGGTTTTTTCTTCCTGTTCGAGGCGTTGCGTTTTTTGCTCCAACCACGAGGTATAGTTGCCTTTCCAGGGTATGCCTTCGCCTCTGTCCAACTCTAATATCCAGCCCGCAACATTGTCCAGGAAGTAACGGTCGTGGGTAACGGCGATAACTGTGCCTTTGTATTGCTGCAAGTGCTGTTCGAGCCACTGTATGCTTTCCGCATCAAGGTGGTTGGTGGGCTCGTCAAGCAGGAGTATGTCCGGCTCCTGAATTAGAAGACGGCAGAGTGCCACGCGGCGGCGTTCACCGCCTGAGAGAACGCTTACAGATGCTTCGGGGTCGGGGCAATTTAATGCGTCCATTGCTCTTTCCAAACGCGCATCCAAATTCCAGGCATCGTGCTGTTCCAAGAGTTCCGTAACTGCGCCTTGCTTCTCTATTAAAGCGTTCATTTCGTCATCACTCATCGGCTCTGCAAACTTGGCGTTTATCTCTTCGTATTCTTTTAGAAGGTTTACGGTTGCCTGTGCTCCTTCTTCTACAACCTGTCTAACTGTTTTCGTATTGTCGAGTTCAGGCTCCTGAGCAAGATAGCCGACACTATATCCGGGCGAAAATGCAACTTCACCCTGATAGGATTTATCCAAGCCGGCAATTATTTTCAAGAGGGTCGATTTACCTGAGCCGTTAAGACCTATAATGCCTATTTTTGCACCGTAA
>JAISVE010000038.1 GCA_031271725.1 Bacteroidales bacterium | reverse complement strand
GGCAACAAGATTACAGGCGGCACCGCAAATACTTTTTCGGATATTGAGAAACATTATGCAGATGGCGCAAATTATGTTGGTGTGGGACCTTTCAGGTTTACCGAAACAAAAAAGAATTTAAGTCCTGTGCTCGGATTGCAAGGTTATGAAGACATTGTTTTGCAATGCAACAAAGCAGGAATAGATATTCCGATTTTCGCCATTGGCGGTATCCGGATAGAAGATATTCCCACCTTAATGCGCACGGGCATTTACGGCATTGCAATAAGTTCCTTGATTTTGGATAGTAACAATCCTGTTGAAACTGCAAAAAATCTTGTAAATCTCGTAAGACTATAGCGCATTTGCGCCGGCAATAATTTCAAGAAGTTCCCCCGTAATTGCCTGTTGACGTAATTTATTGTAAGTTAGATTAAGTTCCCTGCCCAAAGTTTGAGCATTGTCTGTTGCCTGACTCATTGCAGTCATTCTTGCGCCGTGTTCGGCTACTGCACTTTCGGTTATAAAGAAATACAGCAGTGCTGCTGCCAGCAATGGAACTATAGTTTTTGCGACCTCTTGACGCGAAGGAAAGAACAACACATTATCTATATTCGGCAACTCGGTACCCAACAAAGTGTTTTTGTCCGTACCTTTTCTGCCCGCTGAAAAATCAACCTCTTCCAAAGGTAAAAGAGAAACATTCCTGCGCTCTACGCTCATTGCGTTTAGAGGGTGGGAATAAACAACTTCAACCTTATCATATTTACCGCTATCGTACCATTTTGAAATTATCTGCGAAACTTTTGCAACTTCACCGTAGGTTTTAAGTTCCGCTCTTGAATCGGCTTCCTTGCATAAAGGGTAGTTTCTTATCTTAAAATACTCATAGCCTTTAACACCGATGCACAGCAATTCAAAACTTTTGCCTGCTCCCGTATATTTTTCACGTATCAATGCTTCGGTTTCTTTGCACACGGCTGCGTTGAATGAGCCGCAAAGTCCTTTGTTTGATGTGAGAACTATGATAAGTGCTTTCTTTGCTTTTGTGGAATTTGCAGCATCTGCGCTGCGTGCACCATTGCCCGCTCCACTCCCATTAGCCGAAGCGGGAGCAACAACTCCACCCGCCTTGCGGTAAACATCCGAAATACTTTGTGCAAACGCCTTTGCCTTATACAACGAGCCCTGTGCCTTGCGCAACTTTGACGCAGACACCATCTTCATTGCCGAAGTCATAACTTCGGTTTGCTGAACAGTCGATAGACGTTTTTTTAATTCTTTTAGTCCCGCCATACCGTCTAATTACGCTAAGCGTTTTTTTACTTTTTCCGCTACAGCCGCCAATACCCCGCCGATCTCATCATTCATTTCGCCTGCCTCAATTCGCTCCAAAACCGAAGCCTGATCCTCCCTCATCGAAGCCAGGAAATATCTCTCAAAATCCTGCACCTTATCTATAGGCAAAGACAGCAACAAGCCCTTAACACCACAGTAAATAATAGCAACCTGTTCACCAACGGGCATAGGTGAATACTGCGCCTGTTTCAGTATCTCAACATTGCGCTTGCCCCTGTCCAACGCCCCCTGTGTAGCAGCGTCAAGATCAGAGCCGAATTTAGAAAAGGCTTCAAGTTCGCGGAACTGTGCCTGATCCAATTTCAAAGTACCCGCAACTTTTTTCATGGAGGAAATTTGTGCTTTTCCACCAACACGCGATACCGAAATACCTACGTTAATAGCCGGACGCACGCCTGCATTAAAAAGGTCACTCTCTAAAAATATCTGTCCGTCCGTAATCGAAATAACATTTGTGGGAATATATGCCGAAACGTCACCCTCTTTAGTTTCAATAATCGGCAAAGCCGTAAGCGAGCCGCCGCCGCGCACTTTATCCTTTAATACAGGAGGCAAGTCGTTCATCTTGGCAGCAATTTCATCGCTCCGGATAATCTTTGCAGCACGTTCCAAAAGGCGTGAGTGCAGGTAGAACACGTCACCCGGATAAGCCTCACGTCCCGGCGGACGGCGCAACAACAGCGACACTTCACGGTAAGAAACCGCCTGCTTTGAAAGATCATCATAAATCACAAGAGCGTGCCGTCCCGTATCCCTGAAAAATTCACCTATCGCAGCACCTGTAAAAGGAGCGTAGAACTGCATGGCTGCAGGGTCGGAAGCAGTAGCTACAACAATAGTTGTGTAAGCCATCGCTCCAAAATCTTCAAGTGTTTTTACAATATTCGCAACCGTTGAGCCTTTTTGCCCGATAGCCACATAAACACAATAAACAGGATTGCCCTGCTCATGAAACTTTTTCTGATTTACTATCGTATCTATCGCAATGGCAGTCTTGCCCGTCTGACGGTCACCGATAATAAGTTCGCGCTGCCCGCGTCCTATAGGCACCATTGCATCAATACTCTTTAAGCCCGTTTGCAGCGGCTCCGACACAGGTTGACGAAAGATAACACCGGGTGCCTTGCGTTCAAGCGGCATTTCAAACAAATCCCCGCTTATGGCACCTTTGCCGTCAATCGGCTCTCCGAGCGTATTCACAATACGCCCCATAAGCCCGTCACCAACCGAAACCGAAGCAATCTTATGCGTGCGCTTAACAAGGTCGCCCTCGTGCACATTCTCAGGGTCACCAAGCATAACAACGCCAACGTTGTCTTCCTCTAAATTTAATACTATACCCTGTATCCCTGCACGTTCAAAATCCACAAGTTCGCCGCTCTCAACACCCGAAAGCCCGAAAACACGGGCAATACCGTCACCCGCCTCAAGCACAGACCCGGTTTCATTGGTATCCGTCTGAAAATTTATTCCCGCAAGCTGCTCCTTAATAATCGCCGTAACTTCCGATGGTTTAATTTCTGCCATTTTATTTATAATATTTTGGGCATTACCGCTACCGCTCACTTACGTTCGCAGCATCGGTCGGGCTTTCCGCTTCAATCTTTCCGCCTCGCCTGCGGCTCGCCGAAAAGGATTTCCGCTGCAATCCCTAATGCAAGTATTTATATTTTTACACTTTTTAATTTCAAACAACTATTACGCTCACCACCGCCCACTATTTATTACTTCGCAGTCTTATCCCAACATTTCCCGTCTTAGTTGTCCAAGCCTTCCGGCAATGCTGTGGTCGCTGACAAGTCCGTCTGCATTAAGCACAAAGCCGCCGATAATACTGCTGTCCAAGTTCACTTCAACTTCCACCTGCCTGCCCATTTCCTGCGCAAGTTTTTTCTCCACAAGCGAAGTAAATTCGTCATCCTTTGCCGGCATTGTGAGAATGGTCTTTACAATACCGTATTTTTTTCTGTAAATTTTCTGCCACTGCTCAATAATTGTCGGCAGCCGGCTTTCGCGCCGCGAGGAAATCAACAGGGAAATCAGTTGCAGCAAATCCTCGCCTGCGACTTTGGCAACTTCGCCAAATACCGTTGCATAAATCTCTTTCTTTTTCTCCTTGGAAAGAGAAGGGCTTTCAAGCCAGTTTGAATGTTCCGACATCACTTTTGACAAAGCCGTAATCTTATCCGCTTGCAGGTATATTTGCCTGCTTGTCTGCCTTTCTTCTGTTCTGTCGAAAAAAGCCCTCGCATATCTTATATCTGCTCTGCTTGTCATAACGAATACGCTGCAAGTTCTTTTTCCGCAAATTCTTTGTGCTTTCCGCGGTCGGCAAGCTCACGTTGCAGAATTTTTTCTGCAATATCTATTGAGATTGATGAGATATTCGAACGCAATTCCTCAATTGCCTGCTGTTTTTCCCTCTCTATTTCATGACGGGCATCTGCAAGCATTTTGTCATATTGTTTTTGGGCATTTTCCTTACTTTCCAAAGCAAAATGTGCCTGTTCTTCGCGTGCCTTACGCATCGTAGCCTCTCTTTCTTCTGCCGCTTCTTTAAGCATTGCTGCATTGGAAGCGTTAATCTCTTCCATTTTTTTACGCGCCAGCTCTGCCTGTTCAAGTGCATTGGCAATGCCTTCCTCACGCTTTTTAAGCATTTTTGAGATTGCCGGAAAGGCAAATCTGCTCAACAGCAAAAGCAGTATGAGAAAGATAATGACTGTCCAGAAGATTAGTCCCAGTCCCGGTGATACTAGCTCCATAGTATATAACAAGTTTTTAGGGAACTTCTAAAACTTCAAAGGTCAAGGCGTGCAAACGAGGGGCGAGGGAGCGTACTAAAGTACGTGACCGAGCCGTGAGTGAAGCACAACGCAGAGATTTGAAGAATTTAGGAGTTCCATTATAGTACTACGGCTAACAAACTAACAACAACTGCGAACAACGCAACACCCTCAACAAAAGCGGCAGTAAGAATCATATTCGTACGAATATCGCCTGCTGCTTCGGGCTGACGTGCAATCGCTTCAACCGCGTTTTTTCCGATTGCACCGATACCAAGACCTGCGCCGATTGCTGCAAGACCTGCACCGATTGCACCGCCAATCTTTGCGAATGCACTGTAATCAGTAACAATAGGAGTTAAATTTTCTGCTTGTAATAATGTTGATAATAACATAGTATTTTATTTTTAATGTTTCATTCTTCTTCTAATTGCAATTTTAATCACAATTTTTTATGGCGCAAAATTGCAACCGCGAATTTACAAAAATTATATCAAATTAAGACAGAAAAACTATAATGCAGGTTCAAATTTTATTTTAATGTCAAGAGCATTTAATGCACGAAAAAAAGTTGCAACACTTGGAACAGTTATACCTTTTTCTATACGTGAGATATAAGATTTATCCGTCCCTATACGTTCTGCAAGTATTTCTTGTGTAACACCGGCAACTTTACGTGCGTCTTTCAATATTTCCCCTGTATAAAAAGCGTAGGCTTCATCATCAAATTTTGCACGTTCAGGTGTTCCTTTTTTACCGTATTTTTTATCTAATACAGCACTGTAATTTCTTATTTTACGATTGTTTGTCGGCATAGTAACTATCTCTTATTTTCAATGCTTTTGTTATTTCTTTAGCGGGAGTTTTTTGAGATTTCTTTTGAAATCCGTTAAACAGTACTACTATCTTGTCTTTGTCGAATATAAAGAAAACTCTATATGTGTTATTTCCCCACATTATCCTTAGTTCATACAATCCATCTCTTATAAGCCTTATAAACTTTAAGGACAATCGTTCGCTGTTTTCAAGTAAAGAAATAACATAATCAATTTTTCTGACTTCATCTTCTTGTAACGTTTCTAAAAAACGTTCAAAAATATCCGCCATAAGTAATAATCGTTCGTATCATTGCAAAGGTAAATAAAGTTGTATAATTATACAAGTTTTTCTTGCTAAAACTATTATTTAGCAAGTTTGCAAACATACAAAAACGAAATCTTAAAAATTCTTAATGAAAAGTTAAAAGTTCTTAAAAATTACAGAATTAATGTTTTTCTGTTTCTTTGCCCGGAGTGTAGCCCACCGCACCTGCGATGTAGATTGAGGAAAGCATTGTAAAGATAAATGCCTGTACAAAGGCTACAAGTATTTCGAGTACGTCAATAAACAATCCGAATATAAGCGTTAGCGGCGATACGCCATAGCCAATGCCGATACTTATTTCGCCAAAAATAAATATCAAACAAATAAAGCCTAGTATAATAATATGTCCCGCTACTGTGTTGGCAAAAAGCCGCACCATAAGCACAAAGGGCTTGGTAAATATCTCAATAAATTCTATAAGCGGCATTATCGGCAAGGGAAATTTCATCCACCAGGGTACTCCCGGCGCATTAACTATATGTTGCCAATAATGTTTGTTTGTAGAAAATAATGTTACAATAAAGGTAAACAGTGCGAGCGTAAGCGCAACCGCAACATTGCCCATAGTGTTGCTGCCAAAGGGAAAAATTGGAATTAAGCCGAGCAAATTATTTATCAAAATAAAAAAGAACAGTGTCATTAAGTATGGCAAATATTTGTCGCCGTATTTTTTGCCGAGATTACTGTAAATAACATCATTACGTATAAAGAGAAATATCGGCTCTATAAGTGCTGCCACGCCTTTTGGGGCATTCATTCCACGCTTGCGGTAATTTCTTGCAACAAGCATAAAAATAATTATAAGGGATAAGGCTGCAATAAAAAGCCCGACAACATTTTTGGTTATTGAGAAGTCGAGCGGTAATTTTTCTTTGATTTCGCCTGTTGATGTAATGGCAACTATTTTGCCTTTGTGCGGGGCTTC
>JAISVE010000146.1 GCA_031271725.1 Bacteroidales bacterium | reverse complement strand
AAAATTTCATTTTGATTATAATGGAATTGCACCTTGGTATCTTGGTTATGTTTTTGGAAACGATACAATTCACGAGAGGATTACGGAAAACAGCAGCGATACATTTTTTATATATAAAGGTTTGGATACATTTCATTTTCTCTACTTTGAGGATAGTATGTGTATAGCGGATATTAAAGGACAGGAAATAAATATTAACCGCATTCCGCCCCTAAGTATAGTTTCATTAAACGGCGGAATTGAAGATAGCAGTTATTGTAACAGCACGGAAGTGTTGTTACAATTACAAGTAACCGGCAATGCCGATACAATTTTTTGGTATCAAGATGACAAACTCCTGCATGGCGGGGACTCTTTGCTTTACCGCATTCTTGATTTCGCAGCAGCCGATTCGGGGAATTATTTTGCAATAGCAAAGAGCGTTTGCGACTCCGTAAAAAGCGAAACAGTAAGTCTTAATTATATTCAGCCTTTGAAAATAAAACCTCTGTATCAGCCGACTGCAATGTATTGCGACAGCAGTGAAGCAATTTTTGAAGTGGAAATAGAGGGCAATTTTGACACAATTTTTTGGTATAAAGACAATATATTATTGCAGAGGGGTGACTCTTTGTCTTATCGTATTCCGGTGTTCACAAAAGAAGATGAGGGATATTATTACGCAGTTGCAAGTGATGTTTGCGGAAAAATTCAGACAGAAAAAATAAAAGCAGATTATATTCCGCCATTAAGCATAAACTCATTGAATGGCTCCGGTAGTTATTGTAACAGCACGGAAGCATTATTGAAATTGCAAATAACCGGCAATGCCGATACAATTTTCTGGTATAAAAATAACAAACTCCTGCATGGCGGGGACTCTCTATTTTACTACATTGTTGATTTCACGGCAGTTGATTCGGGAAATTATTATGTAATAGCAAAGAGCGTTTGCGACTCCGTAAAAAGCGAAACAATAAGTCTTGATTATATTCAGCCTTTACAAATAAAACCGCTGTATCAGCCTACTGCAATGTATTGCGACAGTAGTGAAGCAATTTTTGAAGTGGAAATTACAAGTGGCAATTTAGACACAATTTTTTGGTATAAAGACGGTAAGTTATTGCAGCAGGGCGATTCTTTATTTTATTACATTCCTGCATTCACGCAAGAAAGTGAAGGGGAATATTACGCAGTTGCAAGTGATGTTTGCGGAGATGTGCAGACAGAAAAAATAAAAGCGGGTTATATTCCGCCTTTAAAGGTAAAGCCTCTATATATGCCGGCTTCGTATTGCGATAGTGCGGAAGTGCTTTTTGAAGTAGATATGTTTGACGGTATGTCTGTGTCGGATACTGTTTCATGGTATAAAAATAACGAATTGTTGCAACGAAGCAGTTCGCTGTCGTATTATATTCCTGCATTTACAAAACAGGATCAGGGAAATTATTATACGGTAGCAAGCGATACTTGCGGACCTGTGCGGACTGCACCTGTTAAAATTTCACGTTCTCTTTCGATGGATTCGATAATCGAGCAGCGTTGGAATAATTTGTTTTTTGTATCTAACAAGTATGACAGTTTTGTCGATTATCAGTGGTATAAAAACGGAGAGGCAATAGAAGGGGCAACAAAAGTGTGGTATTCGGTTGGTGATGTTTTGGGTGATGAACTTGACTTTGAAGCATTGTATAAGGTGCGCATGATAAATATTGACGGTGATACTTTATGGACCTGCGAATGGTTGGCGGTGCGTACTCCTAAGGTGGTTTTGCCTGCGGAAATTGCGGTATATCCGAATCCTGCAAAAACGAGGCAGATGATTACAGTTGAAAATGCAGAAGAAGTTTTTCTACATGATTTGGCAGGCAATTTACTTGGGCATTATAAGGGAGATAAATTCTTTGCACCGAACAAAGCAGGCGTTTATATGATAAAAACAAATGATGGGCTATGTGCAAAAATAATCGTGTTACAATAGCTTTGCTGTTTTGCGTTGCTTGCGTTGGTTTTGCAAATGCCCAAAATATCCGGCATAGCAAAAATGAATTTTCTATCGGTTTGGCAGGCGGAATATCATCATTACTCTATAAAATACCCGAAGGCAAAACACGTGTCTTGCCGGGTGCTTCCCTGTCATTTAACGAAACATTTTTTGTAGGAAGAAATGTCGGTATTCGTTTGGGAGCAGGCTTGCACTTCTACGAAGCATCTGCGGATATGAGCGGCTATTATAGCGAAACCTCAACCATTGATGAACAAAACGAGGAACTCATTTTCAGATACAGGCTCAATAAATATCGCGAAAGGCAAAGCATGCTTGCGGTGAATATACCGTTAATGCTGCACTTTCGGACTAATGATATAGGTTACAGCGGCAGCGGCTTTTACACCGCATTCGGGTTGCAATTAAGCATTCCTTTCTATATGGGCTATAATGTTTCCGCAACAAATATTAAAACAACCGGCTATTATCCCGAACATAATGTAGAGATAGAACAACCCGCTTTTGTGGGTATCGGTACTTTTGATAAAGCCGCTTATAAAGGGCGTTACGGCAGACCGGAAGTTAATCTTAATGCCTGTTTGGAATTTGGCTGGAAGTTTACTTTAATGGAACGCATGTTTCTTTATGTCGGGATATACGGCGAGTACGGACTTCTAAAACGGAAAACCATCGGCAGAAACGAAACTGAGCCTTTTATCATTCACAATAAAAACGAATACGGCGAACATATATCAATGGAATATACTCCCGTTTTGCGTGTTTTTAATCCGGCTGTAAATTCTTTTTCAACAGGAATAAGAATAGCCTTTGCCATAGCGGGGAAAAACACTTACAAGAAAAAAACAGGCGCAGTTCCCTGTCCGAAAAGTTTTGAAAGACCAAGAAAAAAATCTATCTTTGACTAAACTAAAATTATGAAGAAAGGACAAATTCTTTTTTGTTTATTTGTTTTGTTGATGTCCGGTTTTATAAACGCAAGCACCAACAAACGTTACAATGTTTTTTTTCATGGCAATAATGAAATAGAAAACACTATTGAGCGTAATAAACAATATAACGCTTCGCAAAAATTAGAAGGCTTCAAAATTCTAATATTCTCGCAAACAGGCAACGGCTCTAAGGATAATGCTTTTCGGGCAAGAAACGAATTTGTTTCGGAATTTACCGATGTTATTCCTTCGTATTTGGTTTATGAGGAGCCTTATTTTAAGGTAAAAGTGGGGAATTTTAAGACAAGGCGTGAAGCACTCGGTTTTTTATACATTCTTCAAGAAATCTATCCGAATGCTTTTGTAGTGCCGGATGTTTTTGATATTGACAAATACTTTTCCGAAAGT
>JAISVE010000141.1 GCA_031271725.1 Bacteroidales bacterium | reverse complement strand
ACTATTGAAAGCATTGAGCCGGAAGTAATAGAAAACACCGGCAGTTTGCTTGACGAACTTCTGTTTGCGGGCAGCCCTACCTCAGCAGAAACTTCTGTTGAACTCAACCTGCTTGGAGTAGCCAAGATCAAACGCACTGTAAAAAGCGAGGGCAGCGACTTACGACAGGAGATTTCAAATTTGCACAAAAAGATAGATATGCTTATAAATGCCGACAAATCGTCCTGAAGTGAATTGTCATTGCTTTATAATTCTCTTTTCAACTTTTCTATCTCAGAAATTGGCAGGTTGGTAATCTTTGATACAGTTTGCAAAGACAATCCTTCTTTCAGCGCACTTAGAGCGGTTTGTTGCCGCCCTTCTTCCCTACCTTGCCGTAACCCCTTCCGCAAACCCTTTTCCATACCTCTTCAAGTTCCTCACTCATATTGGAAATATAATACTTGAGCATTTCTTCTTTTGATAAATAAGTTTCCATGTCGGTTTTGTTTAAACGGTTTAACTTTATGGTGCTTAACAATTCGTTAAAAAGTTTGTCTTCGGCTAAAGGTTTTGGCAACTGTTCTCCCATAAATTTTGAATGGGACAGGGTGTAAAGCCATTTGTCTATCTCGGTTTGCAATTCATCGCCACCCTTGCTAAACTTAGGCAAAGATAGAAAAATAAAATTTAATTTATCGGATAAGATTTTGTTAGTTTTAGTATTCATCAACTTATTATAACTAATGGGATCTTGACACTCCTCCATAAATGAGGGCTCAAAATTTAGAATGCCTATAATATAAACGGCACTTAAATTAAACTTCCATTTATCTCCACTACTGTTCGGCAGGGGCAGCGGTTAATTCATTCAAAAGGTCTATCAGTTCTGTGGTTGCCATTTATTGTATTCTATAGAAGTCAAAAATCAACAGGATTATTTAGTGTATTTCGCTAATACCAAACCCCTTTCCATTATTTCCAGCGTTTGTGACTCCATAGCCACACTGACGGTTGTTCGTAAATATTTTGCTCCAAAAGCGCAGCGTAGCGGCGTAGAACTTCGCCTTCCTGCAGCTGCGCCACATCATCGCTCACGACATTAAAACTTATTTTATAATGTCCGCGTCCTGTGCGCAAGATTTTCTTGTAAATAACAACAGCATTCACTTCACGTGCAAGAATTTCTATGCCCGGAAAAAATGCAGCCCTCTGATTTAAGAATTCAAATCGGTAAATATCGTTTGTTTTTTTTGCACTTGCATGCTGGTCACTGCCGAAAACATAAATACCGGGCAGCTCTTTCAAACACTCACGTGCTTCCCACGTTGGTATGTAACGCGTATCAAAACGCTCCCTGACATGTTTTAGAATACGATCTGCAAGTTTACTATGCAAGGGTTTGTAGATAACATAAACATTCTTCATTTTCTCCTTGCGCGCAGCAACAATATTCAGCATTTCATAATTTCCGCAATGCCCCATGCAAACGATAATCTGCCGCCCTTGCTCTTGATACCGCCTAACCAAATCCGCATTTTCTATTTCAATACGCTTGCCAAGACTGCCGGCAGAAGCAGAGAAAACCTTTAAGAGTTCAGGAAAAAAATCTGCAAAATTTTTACTGTATTCTTTTCGTTGCTCTTTTATACGATTATATTTTTCACTCGGAAAAGAACGTGAAAGATTTTGAACAATAACATCACGTCTGTAATTCCGCATAAACAGGCGCACAGGCGCAAAAAGCGTGTAGAGCAAGCGCAACGGCAACAAACTTATAACATATAATAAAGCGTAAACGATGTAATACATATTAAAGGATATTCGACAACTGTTCTTTTATTTTTTCAAGTTCATCTTTCATCTCAACCACCGATTGCTGCATTGCAACATCATTCGATTTTGAGCCGATAGTATTTATCTCACGTCCCATTTCCTGAGCAATAAAACCAAGTTTTTTTCCCGCAGCATCGTTGTCTTTGCAAGTGGTATTAAAAAATTTGCAATGCTGTTTTAATCGAGTAATTTCTTCAGTAATATCAAACCTTTCGAGATAAAAAAACATCTCCTGTTCAAAGCGCACACCGTCTATTTGCGAAGCATCCAGCACTTCCTGCAACTTTTTTGTAAGCCGTTTGCGCATATAGGGAATACGTTTCTTGTCAAAGGGAATAATTTTTTTAGATAAAATATTTTCTATCGCTTTTACATGTAACAGTAAATCATTTTTCAGAGCAAGCCCTTCTACAGAGCGTGTCTGCTCAATTTCTTTTAATGTTTTTTCAAAAATCGAAAACATCAATTTTTTTTCGCCTGATGAAATTTCTTTTACCGATGTGCGAATTTGCGGTGCTGCCGAGAGTTGCACTGCAAGCGGCAGAATGCTTTCCGAATTAAGAGGGAGAGAGTTTTTTTTGCTTAGATACCTTAATCCTTCAATATAACCTTTAACCGCTTCTTCGTCTATAACGGAACTGTTTTTATCTACTTTTTCAACACTGATAATATATTCGATTTTTCCACGCAACAGTACTTCGCTGATACGCGAACGAAAGTCGTTTTCAAAGATTTTATATTCCTCGGGAATGCGACCGTAGAGGTCTAATTGTTTGCTGTTAATGCTACGGATTTCACAAGTAATTTTTCTTGTGCCGAAAACACCGTGCACACGTCCGTATCCTGTCATTGATTTCATATTCATCCAAATTATCTAACTTGCGAAGTTACAATATTTACTACAAAATATGTAACTTTGTAAAGAATACGCCGGCACTATGTCTAATCATCAGCAGACAACTCTTTTTGACGACAATCTATTGCTGTTCTCGGCAATGATAGATGACATCAAAAACGCAAAACAAAGCATCTGTCTTGAAACTTTCAAAATAGGCAACGACTCTATAGGTAAACGTTTCAGAGAAGCATTGCTTGAGAAAGCGCAACAAGGCGTGCAAACAAAGATACTTGTTGATGCTTATGGAGTTGGTCGAAACGAGCTGTTTTATTCCAAACTTATAGAGGCAGGTGTTGAGGTGCGTATTTTTAAGAAACTGAAATTATTTTTTTCAAACACATTTGCCCGTAATCACACACGCAATCATAGAAAACTTTTGTTGATAGACGGACACATTTCATATATAGGCTCATCTAATCTTACCGCCTATTCTATCTCATGGCGTGAGTTAAATCTACGCATAGACGGTTCGCTTTGCAGTATTTTTGAGGAAAGTTTTAACGAAAGTTTTCTTAAATACAGACAATATTCATTTGACGAAATTTTACCCTTTGAGAAAATTGCACCTGTACATTATCAAGACTACGTCCTTTATCAGGATACTCCATCTACCTCTTATCAAACGGTACGCAAGAAAATAATGCAAATGATTGGTACGGCTAAAGAAGAAGTCGTGATAGAAACACCTTATTTTTTGCCCGGATATAAAATGAGAAAAGCACTTGTACAAACGGCTTTAAGAGGTATAAAAGTACGAATTTTTCTTCCGCTGCATTCGGATATTCCGATTATTGATTTACTTCGCAACAAGTATCTCGGACAGATGTGGAAATATGGCATAGAATGGCGATTTTACAAGCCCGACAATCTGCATGCAAAATGTGTAATGGTTGACGGAACAAAATTCTTGGTAGGCTCATCAAACTTTGACTATCGCAGTTTCCGCTATCAATACGATATTATGCTTTACGGTACTGATGAAAAAACTCTGTCGCTGCTTAAAGAACATATTGATGAAACCGATAAACAGAGTGTAGATTTTGATTACGATAAATGGAAAAACATTCCGCTGCTTTATAAAATTACCGAATGGCTTATCACTCCGTTCAGACGATTGTTTTAATTTGCTTTTCATTCTGCTTAATTGTAACTTTATACTATTGTTTAATGTAACCTTGATTATATAACCAAATTGATTTAATATGAATGACTTTTTGAAAACATTACAGCCACAAAAAATTTGGCACTACTTTGGCGAAGTCCTAAACATTCCTCGCCCGTCAAAAAAAGAAGAAAAAATACGCGAATATCTGCTCGCATTCGGCGCAACGCACAAACTCGAAACACTAACGGATGAAACAGGCAACATACTTATCCGCAAACCCGCTACAAAGGGCTACGAGAGCCACTCAGGCGTTGTTTTGCAAGCGCATATAGATATGGTTGCCGAAAAAACAGGCACATCAAAACATGACTTCGATACAGACCCCATTGAAGCGCAAGAGGAAAACGGCTGGATAAAAGCAAAAGATACCACGCTCGGCGCAGACAACGGCATAGGTGTTGCTGCCTGCCTTGCAGTGCTTGACAGCAATGATTTGCAGCATCCTGCCCTCGAATGTCTTTTTACGGTTGATGAAGAAACAGGGCTTACAGGTGCCTTCGGCTTAAAGAGTGGCTGGCTGCAAGGAAAGACCTTGCTGAACTTAGACTCAGAAGATGACGGACTGTTTTTTATAGGTTGCGCCGGAGGCATCGGCACTTTCATTGATTTTGCATACAAAACAGAAGTTGCACCTGCGGGGCACAAATTTTACACCGTTTCGGTTAAAGGACTTAAAGGCGGACATTCGGGTGATGATATAAACAAAGGACTTGGGAATTCAAATCAGTTGCTCGCCCGCTATCTATACAGTTTTGAAGATATGTTATCACTGCGTATTGCAAGTTTTAACGGCGGCAATTTACACAATGCCATTCCGCGTGAAGCAAGTGCTGTTATTGCTATTCCGAATACAAAGGTTGCAGAACTCGAAAAATCGATTATAAACTTCGGCAAAGTTCTTAAAAACGAATACAAGCATACCGAAGCTAATGTTAACTTTACCCTTTCACCCGCAGAAATAGATAATGTTTTAATCATGGATGACGGCAAGCAGCTTATAAATGCACTTCTCGCCTGCCCTCACGGCGTTTTGCGCATGAGCGACACTATGGAAAATTTTGTTGAAACATCAACCAATCTCGCATCTGTAAAAACAGAAAACGGACATATAAAAATTGTTACAAGCCAGCGTTCTTCAATAGAAACTGCAAAATATTTTGCTGCACACAGGGTTGCTGCTACTTTTGAACTTATAGGTGCAGAGGTAAAACACAATGACGGTTACCCCGGTTGGAATCCTAATCC
>JAISVE010000102.1 GCA_031271725.1 Bacteroidales bacterium | reverse complement strand
ACCGACAGGGCTTTCTGCTGAGGAAATATGCCAGATGATGCACTATGCCGGCATTAGCAATCAAACTACCTCATTCGGAATTTTTGATTATTGCGCAGAGAAAGATGTGCGTTCGCAGTCGGCATTATTGCAGGCTGAAATGCTGTGGTGTTTTATAAACGGAGTTAGCAGCAGAATGTACGACTGTCCTTTTGAGCCGAGAATAGGCGTTACATTCAAGCGTTTTATTGTTGCGTTGGAAGATGGTGAACTTGTATTTTTGAAATGCGAACAAACGGATAGATGGTGGATAGAATTGCCTTATGATAAAGCGCGCACTATTCCTTATGGTCCGATGTATTTTGTCCCTTGTACAATAAAGGATTACGAAGATGCTTTGGGCAATAAGATTCCTGACCGTTGGTGGAATGCGTTTCGAAAATTGCGATGACTGATATTTTACTCCATACTTGTTGCGCCCCATGCTCGGCTGCGGTTTTAGAATGGTTGCTCCGTAATGACTACGAGCCTACTTTGTTTTACTACAATCCTAATATATTTCCGCGAGAAGAGTATGAGAAAAGGAAACAGGAACTAACTCGTTATGCGGAGAAGTTGCAGTTGAGGGTTATTGACGGCGACTACGAACAGGAGAAATGGTTGTTGTATGTTGAAGGATTGGAAAATGAACAGGAGCGTGGAGCGCGTTGTGAAAAATGTTTTGAGATGAGGTTGATAAAAACGGCGCAGATAGCTTTAGAGCAAAGTATAGATTTATTTGCAACAACGCTTGCTTCATCACGTTGGAAAGACCTTGCACAGATAGCATGGGCAGGCTTGGTTGCGGAGGCGAGTGTTAGTGAGAATGTGAAATTTTTTAACAAAAATTGGCGCAAAGACGGCTTGCAGCAACGCCGCAGAGAACTTATAAAAGAAAATAATTTTTACAATCAAAATTATTGCGGTTGCAAATTCTCAATTAGAATTTTCGATTAAATGATGATACAAGTAAAAAACATACACAAATCCTATGGAAGCGTAGAAGTATTAAAAGGCATAAATCTTGAAATATCAAAAGCCGAAATAGTTGCCATAACAGGTGCGTCCGGTGCAGGTAAAACCACACTTTTGCAAATAATGGGCGGACTTGAAAAGCCCGATAATGGTGAAGTTTGCATAAACGGCAATAATATTTTTAAAATGTCAGCACGCGAAACTGCAAAATTCCGTAACAATCAAATGGGCTTTGTATTTCAATTCCACTATCTGCTTCCTGAATTTTCCATTCTTGAAAACATAATGCTCCCCGCACTTATAGCAGGTAAAAGCAAGAAGGAAGCAAAAGAAAACGCAAGAGAAATTTTGTCATTTTTAGGTTTGCAAGAAAGAGAAAATAACAGACCCTCCGAAGTATCCGGCGGCGAGGGGCAGAGGGTAGCGGTAGCACGTGCAATAATCAACAATCCACCCGTTGTATTTGCAGATGAACCAAGTGGAAATTTAGATACTGCAAATGCTCTCGCATTACATGATTTGTTTTTCTCGTTAAGAGAAAAATACAAACAAACCTTTGTTATAGTAACCCATAACGAACACTTGGCAGCAAAGTCAGACAGAAAAATAGAAATGAAAGATGGTCGTCTTAGCAAATAAACTTATTTTATAAATGAAACTTTTTGTATATTTGCAAAATACTTTACTTATAAAATAAACTATTATGCAAAATCAATTCGACAATTTTTTCCGCAGGGATATTTATTTTCATAAAATATCGCCTTTTATCGGCAAAAAAATTATTAAGGTACTTGTAGGACACCGTAGAGTAGGTAAGAGTTATGTTCTTTATGGCATTATTGAAAAAATTAAGGAACAGGATAAGTCGGCAAATATAATCTATATAAATAAGGAAGATGTTGCGTTTGATGAAATTAGAGATTATAAGGATTTGCACAATTATATTATTTCAAAGTCATTGAAAGGGCGCAAGAATTATATTTTTGTTGACGAAGTGCAAATGATTAATAATTTTCACAAGGCAATTGCTTCGCTTGCGCTGAATAGCAAGAATGATATTTATATAACAGGCAGCAATTCTGAAATGCTTTCGAGCGATATTGCAAACGAACTCGGTGGACGTTATATTGAATTTAGAATTTACGGGCTTTCTTATCTCGAATTTTTACAATTTAATTCTCTTAAAAATAATTCCGACAATTTAGAAAGATATATGCGTTTCGGCGGACTTCCTTATTTATTACATCTGCCTTACAATGAAGCCATAATCACAGAATATCTGAGAAGTATATATTCGACAATTATATTAAAGGATATAATTCAAAGACAAAATATTCGGCAAACGGTTTTTCTCGAGCAATTGATAAAATTTCTTGCAGGCAATGTGGGACAAATGTTTTCTGCAAAAAAAATAAGCGAATATCTTAAAAATCAAAAAGTGAAAATGGGTGTTCAACAAGTTATAGAATATACGAGGGCGGTGTCGCAGGCATTTGTAACATATCGTGCGGAACGTTATGATATAGTGGGTAAGAAGACGTTTGAAATAGGTGAGAAATTTTATTTTGAAGATTTGGGGATTCGCAATGTACTTGTAGGATATAAGCCGCAGGACAAGGCGCAATTGCTCGAAAATGTGGTTTATCATCATCTTTTAACTTGTGGTTATGATGTTAAAGTCGGAACAGTCGGCAATAAGGAAATTGATTTTGTGGCGACAAAAAATAATGAAACAATGTACATACAAGTTGCGGTTGAACTATTGAGACAAGATACTATTGAAAGAGAATTTGGAAATCTCGCAAGTATAAAGGATAATTACCCTAAAACAGTTGTAACAGCCGAAAATACAAATTACTCAAGTTATGATGGCATAAAGCATTTGTATATTGGAGATTTTCTTACCACTGAGTGGTAGGAGCTTACTGTGTAACGAAATATATGAAGACAGAAAAATCGAAATGAAAGATGGAATTGTTATAACGTAATACTAATTCTAATTCCGCCGTCAAAGCAAATCCCGCTAAAATAATAACTGAAAGGATTTATTTTTATTTTGTCATAAACCTCCTGAGATTTATCATCAACGAAAGAGTTTGACGAATAGCGGAAAGTTGCGCCAACGTAAAAATCCATAGAACAATCAGGCCACAAACGAATAGAATATCCTAAATGCGCCTGCCCGCCGAAACGCAAAGAAGTAACTTCGAGATATTGCGCAGGTTTCGGTTTCTTTATAATATCTGCTAAACGGTTATACTCCGCACCAAGACCTGCGGAAATGTAGAAACCGTCAGGCGTATTTCTCACATAATAGCGGGCGTTTATATCAAGCCCTCCTCCGTAAACAAATTCAGATGCAGTATCTGCGGCAACTTTGAGATTAAAACGTGGGGCAATATTCAACCAGAGATTGTCGCCAAGTCTAATATCTGCATCAACACGGAATCCGTTAAAGATAATTGGGACGGGCACTAAGCTTATCATCACCTTTTCCGAAAAAACAGGATGTAGAATATCTGTCTTATTATATTGCGTTCCCTGCGCATGCACAAAAGCAGAGCAAAAGAAAACTATAACAAAAAATAAAACAAATATTCTTTTCATAATAAATTTTAAAACCGAAATCCAAGCCCTAAACCAATACTTAAATTAGCTCCGCCGTAGCCATGATCAAACATATTATTCATGTACATTTTATTCTCATTTTTAAGAATAAAACGCTGTCCGTAACCAATATAAAAAGTAAAGTATAAAGGGCGTATAATTGTTTGACGAAGTCCGAGTGCAATATCAATTCCTAATTTCTGAATATCATGCACGTCTCCGCTTACTTGAGTAATATTATTTTGGTAATACATTGCTCCCCATTGCAGATAAAGCCCAAAACCAACTCTGTCTATTTCAAAGTATGTATAGCGGTGAGATAAGGTAATGGAAAGTCCTTGCATATTGCGGATATCGCTTTTACGCGATGATGAGTAACTGATTTTAGTGTAGTATGTGGGTTGAATTACTATCCAGTTGCCTTTCGCAATATGTCTTTCATAAGCGAGCGAAAAGCCATTGAAAAATAGAGGCACTGCTTCTATGGTAATGCCGTTGTATGCCGGTTTATCTTCATTAGCAAACAGACCTTCAGAACGTTTTACATAACGAAACTGCCCGCTTGCAGAAAAAGTCGCAAAGAGAGCGATGCTTATAAATATTATCTTTAAGTATCTTAAATGCACAATGCTAAAAATCCTATCTCACAAAGATACAAAACTTTCATCACTCCGCCAAACCCTTATTCGCTTATTTGAATCAGATTCTAATATGCCCACTTTAGCCAAACAGCCCCCCAGCAAAATCCCGCCCCGAAAGAACAAATAAGCAAATCATCCCCTTTTTTGAATTTGTGTTCAAAATCACTAATAACAAGGGGTATTGTTGCAGCGGTTGTATTACCGTATTTTTCTATGTTTTTAAGAACTTTTTCGTGGTTAAATTTAATGCGATGTTCTACTGCGTCAATAATGCGCAGGTTTGCCTGATGTGGAAGTAGCCAGACATTTTGCGGGTCAAGGTTATTTCTATGTATAACTTCTTCGGCAACATCTGCCATATTTTTTACAGCCCCTTTGAAAACTGCTTGTCCTTCCATATAGAGATAATGCAATTTTCTGTCTATTGTTTCATGGGTTGGGCGCATCAATGAACCGCCTGCTTTCAAATGCAGATGTGTCCAGCCGGTACCGTCAGAGCCCATTTTTTCGTCCATAATACCGACTTCCTCAGTAGTCGGCTCAAGCAGCACTGCGCCGGCTGCATCGCCAAACAAACAACATGTACTTCTATCTTGGTAGTCAGTCATAGACGAGTTCATATCTGCACCGACAACAATAACTTTCTTATAACGCCCTGACTCTACATAACGGGCAGCAGTTGCAAGCGGATAGATAAAGCCGCAACATCCTCCGTTAATATCAAAGGTAAAGGCATTGCGGATATTAACTTTATCCGCAATAATACAGGCAGTGGCGGGGAAAATCATGTCACCCGTAACAGTTCCGCATATAAGCAAATCTATTTCTTCCGGCTTGGTTCCTGTCTTTTCCAATAACTTTTTTACTGCTTCCGCACCCATATCTGAAGTGGCCAAACCGATGTCGGAAGGATTAAACGAAGCATCTTGAACAATATTTTCAGGAAGTTTATATGATGATGTTTCGCCGGGTTTTCTTAACAGATGGCGTTCTTTGATACCGACACGTGTCATAATCCACTCGTCTGAGGTATCAACCATTTTACTTAACTCTTCATTTGTGAGAATATATTCGGGAACGTAAGTACCTACACCTGTAATTTTTGCTCTGATTTTTTCCATAAAATAGTAGATAAATAATGCGAACAGGCTTATTGCTGTTCGCTTGTTTGACTGTTGTGTTTGTAGAATATTTTTTGTAGTTTTTCTACTATATCATTATCGCACATATTTTTCATTTGGAGGATCATGTTCTTAAATGCTATTGCGCTTGAAATTCCATGTCCAAGTATGGTAGGGGCATTTATTCCCAAAAGTGGTGTTCCGCCGTATAATTCATAATTCAGTAAATTAAAAAAGTCATCTGATATACCGCGTTTTTGCAGCAGGCGGTAGAATGTTTCAAGCTCTTTTAATACAATATTGCCTACAAATCCGTCTGTAACAAAGACGTCTGTTTCGCCCTTAAAAAAATCGCGCGGCTCACGATTGCCGACAAAATTTATGCTTGGGCTTTCTTTCATAAGGTTAAAGGCAACCTGAGTTTGTTGATTGCCTTTTCCTTCTTCGGTTCCCACATTAAGCAAGCATACTGTTGGATTTTTTTTACCGAAAAGTTCCATATATATACTGCCCAAAATTGCAAATTGGACAAGTACTTCGGGTCTTGCGTCAGGATTTGTTCCAATATCAAGCAACATGGCTTGACTACCGTTCAAGGTTGGCAGAACAGTACCTGTACATGGGCGTATAACACCCGGAATACACTTTACAATACTAACTGCACCGGCAAGAAGCGCACCGGAATTTCCGGCACTTGCAAAAGCGTCTATTTCGCCTTTGACAAGCAATTGACAACCTATGACAATACCGGAATTTGGTTTTTCTTTTAATGCCTTTATCGGCTTTTCCTCCATCTCTATAACCTCTTCGGTATGCACTATGGAAAAGCGTTCGGCAGAAACCTCCCTTTTTGATAATTCCTCCCTGATAACGCTTTCTTTTCCTATAAGTACAAGAGTATCTTTTTCTCCTATTGCGGAGAGGGCAAGAATGGCACCGTCAATAGCGTTTTGTGGGGCGAAGTCACCGCCCATTATGTCAAGACCTAATTTCATTGTTTAATTACGCACCGGCTCCTACAACAATTGCCTGCTTGCCGCGATAATAGCCGCATTCCGGGCAAACGTGGTGGTATAGGGTAGGTGCGCCACAATTACTGCAAGAGGATATTTGTGGAACTTCAAGTTTGTCGTGTGTTCTTCTTTTTCTTGTTCTCGTTTTAGAGAATCTCCATTTGGGATTTGGCATAATATTATGTTTTTGGTTACTTAATCAAAAGGGTGCAAATATACGATT
>JAISVE010000117.1 GCA_031271725.1 Bacteroidales bacterium | reverse complement strand
GGATAAATCGGACGAATAACACGTTTGTAAGGAAGATTTACCAAGTCCTGATCAACCCCACCACGAGTATGCGCCATCATCCAATCGGCTTGAATATTATACCAGTCGGGTACAAGATAGCCTTGCTTAACAATTACAATATCAACTTCACGAGGATTTAAGCCGATAGCCTTCATTTGCTCTTCATAATGATATGCAGTGCGCCCTTTCGTCACTATCACAAAAACGCTGCCCGTTTTTATAATTGCTTCCTTATCGCTTGTAAATACTACTGTGCCCGATAATTTAACAGGTCCTTCATACCTGCTGTCTTCAATTGCACCCACCAATGCCTCCGCATAGCCGCCAACGCCGGCTTTCTGCGCTGCCGCAATCATTCCGGGTCCCGGAATAGAAGCATAAATCACCGTCTTTCCTTTAGAATCTTGAAATTCCTGACGTTTCAACAGTCTTGCCAAAGTCCAGGTAACATCGCCGGCCCCACCACCCGTAGGATTATCTCCCATATCACTGATAAAAAACGGTTTCTTTTCGCTTGCAATTGCAGAATCCAAACATTCTTCAAGCGAAGCCACAGGTGCTTCAAAATCGAACTTCTCACGAACATCCCAGAATTTTTGAGCGACCTTTTTTGCAGATGCTTCAACTTGCTTTTTATCATCACCTACAACCATCACAACGCCTTGATTGCGCGGCTCATCTGCCCAAGCATACGAAATCCATATACCCATATCAACAACACCTTTAAGCCCGCAAATCTCCGGCACCATGGCGTAGAGCGACTTTCCGGGCTCTATGCGCGTACTTGTTCTTTCGCCCGGAAGCAAGACGGGAACGGCAACCCAAGCCTTATACGCGGGACGCCCCTTACCTGAAATCACGCGCTCGTAAAGATTTGTAACAGCGCGTTTAACGGAAATATTCCTGTCTTCATGGGGTGCGGTGCGGAAACAGGTTATAAGGTCTGTATATTCAGCCAAACGCTGCGAAACATTCCCATGGAGATCCATAGAAGTTGAAACAAGCACATCATTGCCTATAATTCCGCGAATACGTTCTAAGAAATCACCCTCGGGGTCATCCATACCGACAACGCTCATTGCTCCGTGGATATGGTAGAAAAATGCGTCATAGGGCATATTTGCCTTAATTTGGTGGAGGGTTTTGTTTACCAAAATCTCGTAAGTTTCGCGGGTAACAATGCCGCCAGGAGTAGCGTTGGAAACCAAAGTCGGCAGCCACACCGCGCCTTTGCCCATTGCAGAATCTTCATGCAGATAGGTGTAACTATTCAGAAGCGTTTCGCCGTCATATTGGCGGAAAGCGTCTATGGGCGTTACAGCCGGAGAAAATGTGCTGCATTCAATCAATATTCCTGCAATGCCGATGCGCGGTTTTTTCTGTGTTGAATTTTGATTTTCGGCAGACTTTTGGGGAGACTTTTGCACCACAGTTTGCGCAAAACCACTATTGCCGAAGCAAAAACCCAAGCAAGCACTCAGACAAACACTGAGGCAAGCAGCCAACAAAAGCCCGAAGCAAATTACAGCCGGACAAATTATATACTTCTTCATAATATTTTAATTGATTTCTTAATTTTTTCCGCATCCGCAAGCCAAATACCATATTCCTGCTCTTGATTGGATAACTCTGTATTTTTGTAAATCATCGCGCTGTCTTGCCGGCTTCGGAATGTACCGTGGATTTCGTTCACACCTGTTTTTTCAACTAATTCCGCAATATTTTCAGGTGTAACTCCCGCTCCCGCCATAATAATTATTCGACCCTTTGCCTGTTCCAGCAACTGCTTAATTACAGGCGCAGCCTCGATTGCCGTGTTTTTTCCGCCGGAAGTTAAAACTCGCCCGCATCCCGCAGCAATCACATCTTCAAGACCTTGAAATATATCAACGCAACGGTCTATTGCGCGGTGAAAAGTTACACTCATTGAGTAACTCTCTGCAATCCCCACCAATTCGCGACATCTTTGCACATCTACCCTTCCGTCAGCATGCAGAATGCCTGTCACTACACCATCGCAGCCGATTTTCCCGCAGTGATGAATATCCGATTTCATCAGCTCAAATTCCAAATCGTTATAGAGGAAATCCCCGCCTCGCGGACGAATCAGCACATTTAATTTTATCGTTAAAAGTTTCCGCGCCACTTCAATCAGCGCAAATGACGGCGTAGTTCCGCCTTCAGAAAGATTAGCGCAAAGTTCAACACGCCCCGCGCCCGCCGATTGTGCTATACGCGCCGAATCAATAGAATCCGCGCAGATTTCAATAAGCATATTTTATTGCTTCACAATTTAAGTTCCTATTTCATACAAATATTCAGGAGCGTAATCAGCACCGTTTTCCCATTCTATTGTATTGTATTTTATATTGAATTTTTTGAAGTAATCTACATTTTTCAAAGGTGCAAAAACCGCACCTGTCAATTTATCCGCTAAATCAACAATTTTTGTAATACCGTTATTAAACGTTAATCTAATACGATAATTATCCAAATATTTTGCCTTTACTATTTCTAAAAACATTGCCTTTATTTTAACGGCTCAATAGTATTTAACTTCTCACCTTTTTGTGCTTTATCCCACTCTACTAAAAGTTCTGCCCTATGTAACTCAAGCCACTCAAAAACCATTTTCAACGCACGGCTTGGCATTTCACCTGTAACAATACCGTCTTTAATAGAAACAATTGCTTTATAATCACCATACCAAACGTGAAAATGTGGTGGTGCGTGGTCTTTGAAATTCATCAAAATCAACAATCCGTAAAACTCACTAATACGAGGCATATATCTTTTATCTCACAAATATACACGAAATTTTGAAATTACACGCAGACGGATAAAATATCCTGTAGAATTTATAGAAGAAATATAATCATATTTCACAGAAATTATTTCTTGAATATAAAGTAAACAGCTAAAATCAGAAACACAAAACCGATAAAATGATTTAGACGAAGAGTTTCGTTTTTGAAAACAATAATAGTGAAAAACGAAAATACCAACAATGAAATTACTTCTTGAATAACTTTTAATTGCCAAATGCTGAAAGGACCACCGTTGCCCTCAAAGCCAATGCGGTTGGCGGGAACTTGAAAGAAATATTCAAACAGAGCAATGCCCCAACTTAAAAGAATAACAGCAATCAACGGCAGCCCCACAAACCAATTCATCTCCTTAAACTTCAAATGCCCGTACCACGCAAAGGTCATAAAGATATTTGACAGCACAAGCAGTATTATAGTGTATATAGCTTTCATTTTTAGATATTTGTTAATGCTTGAAAAAAGCCTGCAAAAGTACGATTAAGCAGAGAGAAAAGCAAATACTCGACAAGCAAAACAGGTAACACACAATTTCTTGACAACTTCAATATAAATTTGCTATAGGAATTTTAATCAGTCTGTGTGGAATTTCAAAATTACATGTATATTTACTAACTTCGTTATCACGAACCGACAACAAACCGACAGCGAACCGGCAGGCTGTTACCCAAACATCCTCCCCCATCACCAATCACACCGATATTACGCAAAATGAAAATACTGATTGTAGAAGATGAAATCAAGCTTTTAAGGTCGATAGAAGAATTTCTGTCAACCGAAAAATATATTGTAGAAAAAGCATCCGACTACAAAACCGCCCACGAGAAGATACTGCTTTACGATTACGATTGCATTCTGCTTGACATTAACTTGCCTGACGGCAACGGCATAAATCTTCTCGAAACACTGAAAAAAGAAAACAGAATTGCCAACGTAATTATTATTTCCGCAAACAATTCACTTGACAACAAAGTAAAGGGGCTTGATATGGGAGCAGACGACTACTTGACAAAACCATTTCATCTTGCGGAACTGCACGCTCGAATCAAAGCCGTTTTCCGCCGAAAACAGCAGGAAGGACAACAATTCACAGAAATAGGAAATACTAAATTCGACTTTTTTAATCGACAGATAATTGTAAATGGAGAAAGTCTAAATTTAAACAGAAAAGAATTTGACATACTTTCACTCTTTATAAACAATCCCAATAAATTGATCACAAAAGAAAATGTTGCAGAATATGTTTGGGGTGACAATATTGATATGGCAGACAGTTTCGACTTTATTTATTCGCAAATTAAAAATCTGCGCAAAAAACTTAAAAACGCTTTCTCCGAAATTGAAGTTGAAAATGTATATGGAGCAGGATATAAACTAACATACAAAACGCAATAATAGTATGAAACTGATCAACTTTCTCATAAGAAGAATTACGGTATTTTTTGCGGTAATAATGTTGCTGTGGGGCGGCGTTTTTTTGTGGATGCAAATGCGGGAAATTCATTTGGGTAATGATGAAGGTTTGATAAATCTTAAACAGGAATTTGTATTAAAGGCAAACACCACTAAGGGTTTTGCCGAAAATATGGAAGAAGAGCAACCGCTCAATCTGCGAATTAAAGAAATTACTTTTGAGCAGGCAGAACATATAATCGAAAATTTTCAAACAACTAAAGTTTATTTCACAACCGAACTCGAAGATGAAGAAGTGCGAATGCTCACTTCGGCATTCTATTGCGAGCAGAACGGCAAATATTATCAACTTCAATTTTTCACTTCAACAGTAGAAACAAACGATATAATTGAAAACATATTATACTTGACTTCAGGATTATTAGTTGTGTTAATTATCACACTTATTTCTGTGAGCAAATTTATTGTATCGCGCGCCAATAAACCATTTTATCAATTGTTAAATGAGCTTAAACGTTTTCGTGTTGATAACAGCAAAAATATTGTTTTACCCAAAACCGAAATTACGGAATATGCACAACTTAATGCTACCGTTCATGAATTAATTTCAAAAAATATAAACATCTTTACAGAGCAGAAAGAATTTATCGAGAATTGTTCGCATGAGCTGCAAACTCCGCTTGCGGTTGCAATTGCAAAACTCGAACTGTTAATTGGAAAGTATCAAAAAGATGAAACCTACATCAAAGAACTTACAGAATTAGCAAGTATTCTAAGCAGAATGAAACGGCTTAACTCTTCGCTTCTATTGCTTTCAAAAATTAAAAACAATCAATTTACAGGTTCACAAAAAATAGATCTGAGCAAAGAGATACAAGAAGTGCTTGATGAGCTTTCCGACTTTATAGACTACAAGGAAATTACCGTTACATTTGAGAAAAAACAAACTCTCGAAAAAGAAATGAATGCAGACCTAGTACATATTCTTTTTACCAATCTGATTAAAAACGCCACCACCCACAACATACATGGCGGTAAAATAGAAATCACATCAACTTCATCACGCATAATAATTGCCAATACAGGCGTTCATCCTTTGGAAGATATTTTCACTCGCTACAACAGTCACCAAACAACCTTTGCTTCCAAATCGTCCGGCATAGGGCTTTCCATTGTAAAATCAATTGTTGATTTGTATAAAATCAGGATTGAATATCGCTTTGAAGCGGAAGCAGGCAAGGAAGCGGATAAGGAAGCAGGCAAGCATATTTTTATCTTAAACTTCTAAAAAGTACAAAGTTTTTTCAAAGTTTGGCTTAAAGGACAAAGTTTCCAAAATGTTTACAGAATTGGCTTTTACTTTTGTAAAAAAATCACCTAATAAATCTTCCGGATTTTTTCGGATTTTTTCGGATTTTTTCCGGAATTGAAAACTATTTTTGTAGAAAATATATAACAAAAATTACACAGATATGAAAAAAAAATTAATTTTATCGTTAGCATTGATAAGCGGAATGTTATCTGCTCTATGTGCCCAAAACCCTGTTATCTCTACGAAGTATTCCGACAAGGAAATTACGACATTGATTCAAAACTACAAAAAAGCACGTCACCACGATGTTTGGCCGGATGACATTTTGCAGAAAAAAAATCAACAGGACTTCTCCTATACAGCCAATGCTGAATGGGAAACCGACAATGAAATTTACGAAGCAGACTTTGAAATAAAATTCCGCGATTTTGAAGCATTTTACGACAAAGAGGGAAATTTATTAATGTATAAAAAAGAAATTCACGAAAAGGAAATACCTGCAATTGTCAAAACTGCGGCAGAATCAAAGTATCCGAAATTCAGTTTTAAAGATATACAAAAAATTGTGAAAGGCACAGAAACTTTTTACAAAATTGAAATGGAATTTAAGGATACGGAAGTTACTGTATTAGTAACAAATGAAGGCAAACTGATTAGCGAAAAAGTCGATTATTAATACATTAAATTATATAACTATGAAAAAAATATTTTACACTGCAGCACTACTGTTTGCTGCGTCAATGTTCATCTCTTGCGAGGATGAAAAAATTATTGAAGAATCAAAACTTCCCGCATTAAGCAAACAGTTTCTAAAAACTCATTTCAACGGAACGGCAACTACGCATATCATTAAGGATATTGACGGCTTTAACAGAAGTTATACTGTATATCTGGAAAATGGATTTGAAATTGATTTCAGTAGAAAAGGAGATTGGGATGAAGTTGAAGGACATCTGAAAGCTGTACCCCAAAGCATACTGGATTTGCTTCCCGCCGGCATACTGCAATACGTGAACCAAACTTATCCCGACATGGAAATCACAAAGGTAAACAAGGAAAGTTACGGCTACGACATCGGTTTGAACAACGACATTGAAATTGAATTTAATTCAAGTGGTAAGTTTATAAAATTTGACGATTAAAAAAATGAAAATAATCACATACAATGTAAACGGCATACGCTCAGTTTTGAACAAAGGCTTTATGGAATGGTTGCAAGCGGAAAATCCTGATGTAATTTGTTTGCAGGAAATAAAAGCACAAAAAGAGCAAATAGATATTTTTGCCTTTGAGGAATTGGGCTATCAATGCTATATAAATTCAGCAGAGAAAAAGGGTTACAGCGGAACTGCAATATTTACAAAAATTCCGCCCCTTTCTGTAAATCTCGATTTCGATAATATGCTGAAAGCGCAGACTGCAACACAGGATTCTACACAAAACATTTTCACCGATACTTACGGCAATGCCAATCGCGAAGGACGCCTTATCACCCTTGAACTCCCCAATTTCTACCTTATAACCGCTTACGTTCCCAACGCCAAAACCGACCTCTCGCGCCTTACATTCAGGCATGATATTTGGGATAAAAAACTGCTCGAATATCTCAAATTTTTGGAAAACAAAAAACCGATAATCCTCTGTGGCGACCTCAATGTAGCGCACAAGGAAATTGACCTTGCAAATCCCAAACAGAACGTAAAAAACGCAGGCTTCACTCCACAGGAACGCGAAGGCTTCGACAACTATATGGAAAATGAACTGACAGATCTGTTCCGACACTTTTACCCCGACAAAATACAATACACCTGGTGGAGTATGCGTTCAAACGCACGCGCAAAAAACATCGGCTGGCGCATCGACTATTTCATAGCCTCAAACGCCCTTGTAAACAAAATAAAAGACATCAAAATCTTGGATGAAGTAACTATGAGCGACCACTG
>JAISVE010000067.1 GCA_031271725.1 Bacteroidales bacterium | reverse complement strand
TTAAATGTATAGCCGATAGAAACTCCACCACTTGGGAAGAATGGTATCTTTCCTGTTTTTCCAACAGGAAAATACATCCCCTTTCCAAACAATGGAACAAAAGCAATTTTCCAAAACACCCCCCCATCGCTTCTTTGATAGCGATAACCTATTCTTAACGGAATTATAATACCACTATTTGTCCTCCATTCCTGTGTATAGTAGTGATAATAAAGGAAAAACGGCGCAGTTATTCCTGTTCCTATTTCAAGGTGATGTTTTTTCCCATACAAATAATTAAATTGAGGAGAGAGACCAAAAGTATGTGGATAAAAGAATATAAAGACTTTGAAGGGCATATATTGAAATCCTAAGCCTGCTGTTATCTTATGCTTCTCTTCAAGTTGAAATGAACAATCATAAGTTATATTGTAAAGATATACGGAATTTCCGCCAAGTTCTAAAAATAAATTATGTTGAATTTTATTTTTAGGCTTGGTTATATCTTGCGCAAAACAAAAATAACAACAAGAACAAAGTACAAATAGTGATATTTTCTTCATGACTTTATCTATTATTAAATTCTGCTTCTTCATTTTTGTACAAATAAAAAGTTAATGCCTTATTACTGCTTTTTAATTCTTTACCTGATACTAAAGTGCTTTCCATACCATAAGGGCTTCCATGTTTTTGCCAGTTTATAAAAACAGAAAAGTGGTCGTCATTATATATATGATGTCCAAGGTCTACATAACAGTAACCGGAATTATCTGTATAAACGCAATGTACTGCCTCTGTTGAGAAGAAGCCAAGTACGCAAAACCTAACTTCTATATTTTTAACAGGAGTATTAGTGCTCCTCTCCAACACTTGTATTATTATTGTATTGCTGTTTTTATCACAACTATTAAATAAAAGCGATAAAAATAAGATTGATAAAAAAATTATTATTCTCTTCATAATCTCATTATTTTTCAGTTGTGTTATAATCAATATCCATAATTTTAGCAGAAAACTTTCCTTTTATTGTTGTGCCGGGACCAATAACAATTTTTTCTCCGGCGCGAACATTAACGTCCGAGTTGCTTTCAAATGTTATTGTATTACCATTTCCACCAAAAGTTACTGTTTCTTTTGCCATATATGAACCTTGCCTTTTACAACCTGACTTGCAGGATTACCACTTCTACTAAAAGGGCGTTGCATATTATTATTTAGTTAATGTAGTTCTTAATTTGTTTGTTATTTTTCGTTTATACAGAAGAAGCTTTGGCAAATATACTAAATATTGGGAGATGACATAACAATAATGACGAAGTTGGGCAAAACAATATCCCATTATAAAAGTTATGAATTTTTAGAGAAATTTTTTATTTGTAACAGAATGACGGTATGGAGATAGAAAATTTGTAACAAAATGACGGTATAAAATTATGAAGGAAAACCGTACCTTTATGTTGTTTATAATTAAAATTTTATTTGTATGAAAAACTATTTAACTTTACTATTATGCTTTATGAGTATGCTGTCAGTGCAATGCAAGCAGCAAGGGGCTTCGGCGGAAACACCGGAAGCGCAAGAAACTCAGGAGGTGCAAAATGCCGCCGTTTATCAAGGTGAGGGCTTCACACTTTACACCTTGAACGAGAGCAGCAGAAACGGAAACGCTTCTATTCTTGTCGGCGCAAGCGAAGAAATGATTAAGGAGACTATGCCGGACGGAACTTATCCAATGGCTACGAATTGTTTTTTGCTTGTATTGCCTCCTTCGCAAAAAGATACTAACGGCAAAAAAATTCTTTTTGATGCGGGTACTTCGGCAGAAATTCTGCTCAACAATCTGAAAAAAATTGATATTGCACCTGAAGAAATTGATATGGTAATGATAACCCATAGCCATGGCGACCATATCGGCGGGCTAATCAACAATGGCAAGGCAACGTTTCCGAATGCGATGATTTTATTGTCGTCCGAAGAGGCTGACTTTTGGCAATCTAAAAACTCCTCATCCTGCAATGAAGCGATGAAGCTGTATAAGCCCTTTATTAGATTTGATAGTGATGATTGGCAGGTGCAAAGCGGCAATTCTACGATACGTTCAGTGAATGCCCCCGGGCACACTCCCGGACATATCGCATATATGATAAACAATGAAGTTATGATTTGGGGTGACCTTACGCATGCTTCGGCAATCCAAATGAAGTACCCTGAAATTGCCGTAACTTACGATGCTAATCCTGAAGATGCAATTGCTTCACGCAAGAAAATTTTCAACTATCTTTTTAATGAAAACCATGGCATAAAAGCATACGCAGGAATGCATGTTCCCGAAGGAATTGAGCACATAAAAGTCATCTCTAAAAATTCGAATGAAAAATAGGCAGAGAAAAATAATAGAAAACGTAAAAATGCTTGAGGCAGTGGCTGAGGGCAATTGTATTGCAAAGATTGATGACAAGGTACTGTTCGTTCCTTTTACTGCGCCGGATGATGTAGTGGATGTTGAAGTTGTGCGTCAAAAGCACAATTATATGGAAGGGCGAGTGCTGCGTCTGGTAGAGCCGTCTTTATTGAGGGTTGAACCAAAGTGTAGCCATTATGGGATATGTGGTGGCTGCAAATGGCAACATTTGGACTATGCCTCACAGTTGTCCTTCAAAGAGAAACAGGTGCGCGATCAACTTGAAAGAATCGGAAAAATTACCTTGCCTGTTTCTGAACCGATACTTGGCTCTCCCGAAATTTATTACTACCGCAATAAACTTGAATATACTTTTGCACCTCGAAAATGGTTTACTGTTCCGCCTGTCGAGAGTGATTTGGCGGACATCTCGACTGTGGCGGCATTGGGTTATCATATCCCGAAACGTTTCGACAAAATTTTAGATATTGAACATTGTTATTTGCAACCCTCGCCGTCTAATGAAATACGGCTTTTTATTAAACAATATGCGCTTGAAAAAGGCTATGAATTTTACAGCACAAGGGTTGAGAGCAGGGGAGGCAAGCACAGTAACAGCGAGGATAACTCCCGCAGCAATTTCTCTCTGCGCAACATAATTATCCGCAATGCCGGTGAAAAATTCATGTTGATACTTGTTGTAAGCAAGCATAATAGTAAAGCAATAGAGGATATTCTAAATGCAGTGCAGGGAAAATTCCCGCAAGTTGTTTCGCTCTATTATGTGGTGAACGAAAAAGTGAATGACAGCATTAGCGATTTGGAAGCGATACATTACAGTGGTGAAGAGTTTTTAACTGCCGAGATGCCGAACTTTCATAGTGAAACTTTAAAAACTTTAAAGTTTCGCATTGCGCCAAAGTCCTTCTATCAAACCAACGCCCTGCAATCCGAGCGTTTATACAACGTTGCTGCGGAAATGGCTTCATTAAAACAAGACGATGTTGTTTATGATCTCTATACAGGCACAGGCACAATAGCGTTGTTTATTGCAAACAGTGTTAAAAAAGTTGTGGGCATAGAATATATAAACGAGGCTGTTAATGACGCGAAAGCAAATGCCGTATCAAACAATATAAACAACGCAAGTTTTTTTGCAGGTGATATGGCAAAAATCCTCACACAACAATTTGTAGAACAGAACGGCAAGCCTGATGTAATAATAACCGACCCGCCCCGCGAGGGCATGCATCCCGATGTTGTAAAAACACTGTTGGACATCGAAGCCGAACGTATAGTTTACGTCAGTTGCAATGCGGCAACGCAGGCAAGGGATATTGCGCTTCTGGCGGAAAAATACACATTAAAACGGCATCGCGCAGTGGATATGTTTCCGCACACTGCCCATGTTGAAAGTGTTGCACTGCTCACAAAAAACACTCTATAAAAATGACAAAAAATACTGCGAGAATTTTTCTCTATGTCGGGCTAAGCATCTTAGCCGCTGCTTTTATTTTGAGGTACTCAATTGCTTTACCGCCTCATTGTTTTTGGATAATGTTCGGGGTGGCGATTTCCTGCAAAACAGTATTCCTGATTGCTGTTTTGCGGAGCAAGTCTGTTAAGGTGGGATTATGGCTATACTTGATTCTCGCAGGTGTTGCGATGATTTTGGTTTCAATGCTTTTCAAGAATATTTTTCCGTTGCCTGTTGTTCGCAACATACTTTTTTATGG
>JAISVE010000027.1 GCA_031271725.1 Bacteroidales bacterium | reverse complement strand
TCGGCTTAATCGTAACGTTACTCGCCTTTGGCTCGTGAAGTTACTGTGCCTCGCAAAAGCAATGCAAGCATTGCTTTATACTCTCCGCTACGATAAAAATAAAAACTTGTTTTTATTTTATCTTCACTTCGAGTATGCCGGTAAACTTGCTTTTAACTCGGCTTAATTGTAACTTTGTAATGAAGGATAAATTATATGGATAAAGTCATTAAGATAAAAAGAGGGCTTGATATTCGCATAAAAGGAAAGGTGGACACATCTCTGAGTGCCCCTACTTTGTTTTACGAAAAATATGCGGTTAAACCCGGCGACTTTTACTGTCTTATGCCTAAAATGCTTGTTTCTGTGGGTGACAAAGTAAAGGCAGGAACTCCGCTTTTTTGCCATAAAAAAGATGAAAGAATTAAAGTTCCTTCACCTGTTGCCGGCGTTATAAGCGATATAATAATTGGTGAAAGACGTGCGGTAGAGGCAGTTTTGATAAATGCCGATAAGGAAGCCGACTATGTGAATTTTGAAATACCTGTTGCGCTAAACGAAGACAGCGTAAGAAATACTTTGCTTGAAACAGGGCTGTGGTGCATGTTGCGCCGCCGTCCCTACGATACAATTCCTTCACCTGACGACAGTCCCCGCGATATTTTTATTTCTTGCTTTTCTTCCTATCCGCTTGCTCCCGATATGGAGATGCTTGTGCATGGCAGGGAAAAAGAGTTTCAAATGGGGATAGATGTGCTCAAACATCTTGTGAGCGGTAAAGGCAATTCAGTCGGCAAAGGCGGCAATATCCACCTCGGACTTCATGTAAGCCATACAACATCATACGCATTTAAGGAATGTAAAAATGCGGAGATTCATTACTTTGACGGACCTCACCCCTCAGGTAATGTGGGCGTGCAAATTCATCATATTGCACCCTTGAATTTCGGTGAACAGGTGTGGTATATCCATCCGCAAGACGTGGTTGCGATAGGCAATCTTTTTATGACCGGAAAATTCGATGCAACAAGAATTATTGCTGTTGCAGGCTCGGAAGTTTTGCGTACACGTTATGTGAAAACACGTTTGGGAGTTAATGTTTCTTATCTTTTGGAGAATAATTTGTCAGATGAAGAGGTAAGGGTGATAAGCGGGGATATTTTTACAGGCAAAAAAATAAATGCAAAGAGCACAGATGGTTATGTGGGATTTTATGATTCGTTGATTTCCGTTATACCCGAAGGCAACCGTTCCCGTTTTTTGGGTTGGATAACTCCGGGTATAAATCTATACAGTTTCTCACACTCATTCTTTTCCTGGCTTACACTTGACAGGGAATATAAAATAGATACAAACTTAAACGGAGGAAGACGGGCGTATGTGCTTACGGGCGACTTTGAGCGAGTGTTTCCTTATGATATTTATCCTTTGCAACTTATTAAAGCATGCTTGGCAAAGGATGTTGAAAAGATGCTTGCCTTGGGAATTTATGAAGTTGCGCCTGAAGATTTTGCTTTGTGTGAATATATTGATGCATCAAAAACCGAGATTCAACAAATAATAAAAGAAGGTTTGGAATTGGTAAGGAAAGAAACCGAATAATCGACAGCGTTAACATATCATTTTGCAAAGCAAAATAACTAAATGGAAATATGCTAAAAAGTTTTATTGATAGAATTAAACCTGATTTTGAGCCGAACGGGAAGTTTTCGTTTCTGCATTCAACCTTTGAAGCGTTTGAAAGTTTTCTCTATGTACCTGACAAGGTAACTACCCGGGGAACACATATAAGAGATCCGTTCGACATGAAACGTGCAATGATTATGGTTGTTATAGCTCTTGTTCCATGCGCACTTTTCGGGATGTACAATGTAGGTTATCAACATTATTTGGCAACAGGAACTATTGTTGAACAAGGCTTTTGGAATATTTTTGCTTACGGCTTATGGAAAATTGCACCGCTTTTTATTATAAGTTATGTTGTTGGCTTGGGGATAGAATTTGCATTTGCCGAATTTCGCAAACACGAAGTTAATGAAGGCTTTCTTGTTAGCGGCTTTTTAATTCCCTTAATATCCCCACCTGATATTCCACTTTGGATTCTTGCCCTGTCCACCGCTTTTGCAGTAATTATAGGCAAGGAAATTTTTGGCGGAACAGGTATGAATATATGGAATCCTGCATTGCTTGCAAGAGCGTTTATGTTTTTTGCCTATCCTTCACAAATATCGGGCGACAGCGTTTGGGTAGTTGATGCTGTTTCGGCTGCAACTCCTCTCTCTAACGTAGCACAGGGTGCAATTGATATGCTGCCTTCCACAGATGAATTGTTTTGGGGGTTAATTCCCGGCTCGGTGGGTGAGACATCGAAGTTTTGTATTTTGCTTGGTGCGATAATTTTGCTTTGGACAAGGATAGCAAGTGCAAGAACAATGTTTGCGGTAATAGCAGGCGGCGGACTGCTTGCGTTTATCCTGAACGTTAGTGGAGTTACGGAAGTTACGGCATTGCAACAACTTCTTATGGGCGGCTTCCTTTTCGGTGCGGTGTTTATGGCTACCGACCCCGTAACATCGGCAAATACCAATAGAGGAAAATGGATTTACGGTCTGTTGATAGGTATGATAGCGGTTGTAATCAGGGTGTTCAATCCGGCATATCCCGAAGGGATGATGCTTGCCATACTTCTGATGAATACTTTTGCACCGCTTATTGACTACTTGGTGGTGGACGGCAATATAAGAAAGCGGAAGAAGAGGGTTAAGGTTGTTGTAAGCGGAAGTGGTGCGGCTGACACTAAGCCTGCGCGAATGGTGCAAATAGATGAAATTTAGACTATGCAAAGAACAAATTTTTCAAACAAGTATATTTTTGTCTATATTACGGTTTTAGTAGTGGTTATTGCTTCTGTGCTTGCCCTTACTGCAACTCTTTTGCAGCCGAAGCAGGATGATAACCGCAAGATAGAAAAAATGCAAGATATTCTTAATGCGGTGGGCATTGAATCATCCGTAGAAAATGCAATATCTACATACAAGCAATATATCACTGAAGAAATTATTGTTAATAGTTCAGGTGATGTCTTAGGGAGTTTTTCAGGGGACGGGCTTCCTTCTGCGGCTTTTTCAGTCAATATGAAAGAGGAATTGGCAAAAGGTGTTGAGGGGACATATCCTGTAATGATAGCTCGTATAGATACTTTATACACCTTTATTTTTCCACTTCAAGGCAAAGGACTTTGGGGACCTGTATGGGGCTATATTGCTCTTGCTCCGGATATGAATACTGTAGTGGGGATAACCCTCGACCATAAAGGTGAAACGCCGGGCTTGGGTGCGCAGATTGCAACTGAAGAGTTTCAAAGACAGTTTAAGGGGAAAAAGATTTTTGATAACAGGGGAAATTTTGTATCTATCACACTTGTTAAAGGTAGTGGTAGTGCAAGGTCTGAGCACTCTGTTGATGCGATTTCCGGTGGTACTCTTACAAGCAACGGGGTTAGCGAAATGCTTTTCGGCTCGCTGCGCGTGTATGAGCAATATATGAAAAAGAAATTGGGCGATGTGCCTGTTAAGGAAGATAGCGTGCAGGTGACGGATAGCGTAGTTGATGATGTTAAGCCTTACCGATATTATAATTTATATGACAGTTTATCTGCTGCAAGACGACCTTTATCCGAAACAACGGTGGTAAAACGTGTAGAAATACATAAACAGGCGGAAGAAACGAATAGTCCAAGTTCTGTTTCCAAATCTGTTTCTACACCGGCTACTCCTGCTCCCGTGCAGGAAAATCCGGCTGAAGCTGCCCCTGTGGAAACTTCAACACCTGCAATTACTCCGGAAACAAAGGCGGAAACGACCAAAGTGAGTGAGCCTGCAGCACCGGAAAGCGGAATAGATATGTCGCAACCGGACGGCAAGTCAACAAAGAAATCAAAAAGAAAACGGGATAAAGAATAATTAGTTATGGAAGCTACAGAGCAAAAAACAAATTATCTAAAACTTATAACAAAGCCGATTGGGAAGGAAAATCCCATCACGATACAAGTTCTCGGTATATGCTCTGCTCTTGCTGTAACGGTACAGTTGGAGCCGGCACTCGTTATGGCTCTTTCGGTAACTGTAGTAACAGGGCTTTCAGGACTTATTATTTCGGCAATGCGGCACAGTATTCCACCGCGCGTGCGTATTATTGTTCAACTCATGGTGGTTGCGGTTTTAGTTATTTTGGTTGATCAATTTTTACAGGCATTCGCATATCAGGTAAGCAAACAACTTTCGGTATTTGTCGGGCTTATTATTACAAACTGTATTGTAATGGGGCGTTTGGAGGCATTTGCAATGGCAAACAGACCTTGGGCTTCTTTTGTTGACGGTATCGGAAACGGTTTTGGCTATGGTGTAATTCTTGTTGCGCTTGGAGTTTTCAGGGAACTTTTCGGCAGCGGTACTCTTTTAGGCGTGCAGGTTATTCCGCAGAGTTGGTACGATGCCGGCTATGAAAACAACGGTCTTTTTATACTGCCTCCAATGGCTTTGATACTTGTTGGAATAATTATCTGGGTGCAACGCTCCCGCAACAAATCCCTTATTGAAAAGTTCTAAACTCCTCAAATCTCTGCGTTGCACTTCGTTTGAAACTCGGTCACGTATTTTAGTACGCTCCCTCGCTTCTGCACTCGTGTGCCTTGACCTTTGAGTTTTTAGAACTTTCATTTATTTTCAAACCTTACGGCACCGATTTTACCCATAAGATTTAGAATGAGCGATTGTCGTTTTAGCATGTAGCCCGAAGGACGGGCAGGGTTGCGGCGGCGCGGCGCGGGAAGAATAGAAGCAATCATTGCGCTTTGTGCGGGTGAAAGCCGTGCAGCCGAACGTTTGTAATATGTCTGTGCAGCCTTTTCAACACCGTATATCCCATCGCCCATTTCTATAACATTCAGATATACCTCCATAATTCTTTCCTTACTCCAAAAAGTTTCTATAAGAAAAGTGAAATATACTTCGAGTCCTTTGCGGATATATGAGCGTTTTGGATAGAGAAACACATTCTTTGCAGTTTGTTGAGATATGGTGCTGCCGCCATGTATATTCTTTTTTCCGCTCGCATTACGGCTGCGTGCCTTGTCAATGGCAGCCCAGTCAAAGCCGTTGTGCTGCAAAAAAAGATTATCTTCAGAAGCCACAACGGCTTGTATCATGCTTGGAGCAATTTTGTCGATAGACACCCAATCCTTTTGTAATTTCATTGGTTTGTCCGCTGCTTTTTGGTCAAAAAGCCGTATAACCATAAGCGGTGTAATTGGCGGATTTACCCAGCGGTAAAGCAGTGTAAAGAATATTGATGTGCCGAAAAAGAGAATAATACTCCACAACATAATGCGTTTCAGCACTCGCCAAAACCCGTTTTTAGATTGTTTTTTTGCCATAAGTTTTGTGAGAAATGAATTCTTAATTCTTAATCACCTTAAAAACCGTATTTGAAATTCGCAGATAATACACTCCTTTTGCGAGAGCTTCCACATTTATTGTTGAGGCATTGCGTACTCTGCCTTGTAAAACAATTTGTCCCGAAAAATTGTAAATTGCGTAATCCGATATTTCAGGTGAATCAAGCTTTACATGTATTTCGGTAGTAATGGGATTTGGATAAATGTTGATGGAAAATTTATCGCTGCGCATATCTTCAATTCCAAGTGTCTCGGCAATAAAATTCTTGTCAATTAAATTATCCGAAATATTGGAACAGGTAATTGAAGAGGGAGTAAAGCTATAGCCCGACAGTTTAGGCGTCAGTGTTATGGTGGCGTTGCTGTCTGCAAATACGGTGTATTCGCCGGCAGGGTTTGTGAGTGCCAAAGAGCCGTCAAATGTTACTCCGCTTAGAGGGTTATTATTGTATATTACTTTTCCTTTGATAGTGTATCTTCCCGCTATTACACCGCTTGTTTTTCCTTGAAAATAGAGCGACAGTGGAAAATATCCCTCTCCGTTTCTAAAAACAGCATCCGGAACTTCTATTGTAAATTTGTATTCTCCTGCCTGCAAAGCACCAAGTTTTATAATGCGGTTATCTATTACATCTCCCGGACACCAATTACTGAATGAT
>JAISVE010000135.1 GCA_031271725.1 Bacteroidales bacterium | reverse complement strand
AGGAAGTTGTTCAGGTCCGTAGAGAGTATTGAGATAATTCACCCAAGTACGATTTTCCTTCAAATTGGTTTCCTTTTCGCGAATGAGTTGTTCTTTGGCTTTATTCAAATCTGTTTCGCTTGGACCATTTGCAATAAGTTCATCCATTGTACGCCAAATTTCGGCTGTTATTTCATCAACACGTTCGGGCTGACAACCTAATCTAATACTTAATCCGCATTCGGCTTTAGGAACTTTACTAAAGGACAATGAAGCGCCTATGCCATAAGTACCTCCCATTTTTTCACGAATATTTTCTGTCATCTTAATACTTATAACCTTGTTCAAAACATTGGTTAACAAAATATTTTCGGCATTCCATTCATAAGGCATTTCTGTTTTGAACTGCATTGCGGTTTTATCTTCAAGTCCCATATACAGGGTTTTATCAACCAAACCTTTTGCCAACGGTGTGTCGATATCTTTTATCGTTTCGCTTTTCCCGGTAGATGAAATTCCGCCAATATATTTTTCAATTAAAGCAATATCTTTTTCTTCTATATTACCAACAAAAATAAAAGTGAAGTCGCTTGCGTTATTAAAACGTTCGCGATAAATTTTGTACATTTCTTCCAAGTTCATCGTTTTTATATCGCTCTCGGTAATCATAGGATTCATTTTTTCTTGAGGATATTGCTGTTTCATACTGAATATGATGAATTGAACATCGGGATTATTTGCATACATGCTTATTTGATTTCTCCATTCGTCAATCTGACGCTCATAAGTTTCCACATCTTTACGAGGTGCCTCAAATACCATAAACAAATGTTGCAAGAAGTATTCAAAATCTTTCGGAACAGAATTACCATTCAAACCTTCGGAATAATAACCAACGTTGCTCCATAAACTAAAGTTTTTACCCATCATAAATTTCTGCAAATCGGTTGGGGAATAATTTCCAATACCGCTGCCATTGATAACATAAGAGCCATACACGGTATTGACATATTGACTTTCGGGATACAAAGACATTCCGCCGGGACTAAAAGCACGCATTAGAATTTCATCATTTTTGAAATCGGTCTTCTTTACAACCACAGTAGCACCATTGCTTAATTTATATTCGGTATAATTAAATTCTGCGTTATCTGTTTTGGAAACAATTTTTCCGCCTGAAGGCTCTTTTGTCAGGAATGGTGCTGCATTTTGCGCATCTTCATAAGGCTTTTGTTCCGACTTCATCGTTTTTTCAATCATTCCCAAAACATCTTTCTCAGTTGGCATCTTTACTCCTTTTTTCTCTTGCAAAGTAAAATTTACAACTATATTTTCATTGGTAATATATTTGTTGATTAAAGCATTTATTTCTTCCAATTTAATTCCGTTCATAAAATATGAAGAAAATATATGGTTTAAAGAATCGCCGTAAATCGGTGCTTCATCAAGAAAATTTCCTGCATAGGATCTGCAAAAATTCGGTGATTCTTTTTTATCTGCTTCCTTCGCCATTCTTTCAGTACCTGCAAGATATTCTATTTTTGCACGCTCCAATTCCGATTGCAGAAAGCCATGTTGCTGCACACGTCTTACTTCTTTAAGCATTAATTCCAAAGCAGGCATGCCTTTATTTTCTTTGGCTGCACTTACTACTGCGAAGGCTTCATTGGTTCTGGAAAGAAAGCTGCCATAGAAAGAATAGCCATACATAAACGGACAGTCTTTTTTCTCGGAGAGTTCTGCAAAACGAGCATTCAACATCGAGCTAAACAATTCATCTAACATTTGACTGCGGAAATCTCCATAAGTTTTATATTCCTTTTGAGTTTGCTTAAAGAATAAACTTATGGAAGTGCCCGATGCTTCGGGGTCGCTCGCGATAGCAACCAGGGGCTCTTTATTATCGGGAATATGATATTTAGGACGTTCTAATGTGGTGCTTGGGCGGTCGTTCATGGTAAAGAAATCTACAAGCATTTGTTCCATATATGCAGGATCAAAATCACCTACAATAACTATCGCCATATTGTCTGTGCGATACCATTTTTTGTAAAAAGAACGGATGTCATTATGTTTAAATGTTTGCAAACTTTTTAGAGTTCCGATAGGTAATCTGTCAGCGTACAGAGAGCCTTTCAACATAATGGGCCATGTTTTTTGACGCAGTCTGTCTGACGCTCCCAAATGCAAGCGATGTTCTTCAATAATTACGCCGCGTTCCTTTTCTATTTCTGCTCCCGACATAAGCATACCGAATCCCCATGCATCCAATGCTTTCAAGCCTGTATTAAATAAGGCGGTGTCATCTGTGGGCAACGTAACATAATAGCAAGTTTCTTCAAAACTTGTCCACGCATTGATGCCGCGTCCGAATATAATGCCTTTCTTTTCCAATTCGTCAATAAGGGTATTGCCGGGAAATTGTTTGGTGCCGTTGAAGCCCATGTGTTCTGCAAAGTGTGCCAATCCTATTTGATTGGTGTCTTCCAAAACAGAGCCCGCATTAACCGCCAAGAAAAATGTTGCGCGGTTTTCCGGTTTTTTATTTGCCTGAATATAGTAGGTTAAACCGTTTGGTAATTTTCCGATTTTTACTTTCGGGTTTACCGGAAGCGGATCGTTTAAATTGTAGGTTTGTTGCGCGTTTGCCTGTTGTAAAAACAAGCCGCAAATGAACAAGCATGCAATGCTTAATGTTAAAATTCTTTTCATAATACTTATTTTATTAGATGTTATTTTAGGTTTAAAATTTTTCTGGCTTCGGCGGGTGTAGCGATTTCTCGCCCAAGCTCTTTTGCAAGGCGGACAACTTTTTCTACCAACTCTCCGTTTGATTTTGCAAGCACGCCTTTTGAGAGATAAACATTATCTTCAAAACCCACACGCACATTGCCACCCATGGCTATTGCAGCGGCTGCCATTTGAAATGCAGACCTGCCGACTCCTGTTGCCGTCCAAGTGGCATCAGCGGGAATTGAATTTACAAGCCAACACAAATTCGGAACAGTTGCAGGAGTGCAACCCGGTACTCCCAACACAAAGTTTATTTGCATCGGATGCGGCGGCAATTGTCCTTTACGCACCATATTCAACGCCGTATCCAAATGTCCCATTTCAAAACATTCAAATTCCGGTTTAATATTATTTTCCACCATTCGTTTGCCGAAATCGCGCATCATGGGCATTGTGTTTTCAAAAACTTCATCGCCGAAATTGCAAGTGCCGCAATCTAAAGTTGCCATTTCTATCGGCAATTCTGTCGGCTGCAAACGTTCATTTGCCGTCATTCCCACTGCACCTCCCGTAGAGGGGATTATAATTACATCGGGAATTACTTTTTTAATTGCGTCTATACATTCCCTGAAACGTTCTCTGTCTTGCGTTGGCGTGCCGTCATCTTTGCGAACGTGCAAATGCACTATTGCTGCGCCGGCATCATAAGCCGATTTCGCTTCCCTTACTATTTCTTCAACCGTATAGGGAACGGCGGGGTTATGTTCTTTCATTACTTCCGCACCGCAAATTGCAGCAGTGATTATTAGTTTTTCCATAGTTATAGTATTGTATTATTACATTTTTAGAAAATTACTAAAACTTCAAAGGTCAAAGTTGCGATTAAGCGAGGGCATAGGCAAAACAAGTTTTGCCTATGCCGAGCAAGAGCAACTTCATTGCGAAGCAATAACGCGGCAAGCGAGGATATGAGGGAGCGTACTGAAGTACGTGACCGAGTCACAAGTGCTGCACAACGCAGAAATTCGAGGAGTTTAGAAATTTTCATTTTCTTTGGTTGTTTTTCGGAACTACACAAGTCCCACTTGCACGACAAACAACTACCGGCTCTGCCAATACATCTGCCGCAGATGCTGAAATATCGGGGCGCGGAATTATCACCTTTCTTGCTTCAAAGGTCATTTTACGTGACGAATTACCTGTGCCCGTAATCTCACCCACTGCCTCAATATAGTCGCCTGCATAAACAGGTGCTAAAAATTCTACATTGTCGTAGGCGCAAAAAAGCCCTTCATCGCCGTCATTGATAATAAGTAATTCGGTGGCTACATCGCCGAAAAGTTGGAGCATTTTTGCTCCGTCAACCAAATTTCCACCGTAATGCGCATCGTGCGAACTCATACGGACTCTAATCATTGATTTTGTCATATAGTTATAATTTTATTATGCAACAATAAAATCCACAAAAATATTTGGTGTATGGATTGTTTCAGGGGCAAACGCACCCGTAGCAACCAACTCGCCCACTTCTACAATAACCGTATCCGCAGCCGTTGCCATTAAGGGATTCATATTTTGCGAAGTTCCTCTGTAAATTAAATTTCCACTCTCGTCACCAATGCTTGCGCCAAGCAATGCTACATCGGCACGCAAGGGTTTTTCGAGCAGGTATTCTTTACCGTCAACTGTAATCTTTTCCTTACCTTTTTCCACCATTGTTCCCAAGCCTGTTGGTGTTAGAACACCACCCAAGCCCGCACCGCCCGCACGAATACGCTCTGCTAATGTACCCTGCGGCACAAATTCAACTTCCAATACACCACTGTTCATTTGTTCAATAGTTGCGGAATTTGTACCGATATGTGAGGTTATAACTTTACGCACTTGCCCATTTGCAATAAGTTTTCCGTGCGCCTTGTCGTGGTATGCGGTATCATTACAAATCAGTGTTAAATCCTTGATTCCGCTTTGAGCTAAAAGGTCAAGAATTTTAATGGGGCTGCCGTTTGCAAGAAAGCCGCCAATCATAAGCGTCATTCCGCTTTTAATTTTGGCTACAGCTTGTTTCGGAGTGATTTTTTTATTCATAGTAAAATGTTTTATTTTACTAATTTACAAAAAATTTATCACAAGTCCCTCAATCCCTTTATTTTTGGGGAATTTTAGTTTATATTTATCGCTTATGCGCTGTCCCACAACCCACACAATTTCTTCGCCATGAGTTAAGACCCAAGTGTTTTCCTTTTGTGCGGAAGTAAATTTATTATTGTTGAAGAAATCGCTTAATTTTTGTTTTTTATTCATTCCAAGAGGATAGAAAAAATCTCCATCCTGCCATTTTCTGATTAAAAGAGGTGATGTTATTTTTTTATTATCCAACACTGCCATTGTGCTGTCTTTCGGAACATCATTTATTGAATGAAAAAATTGTTTATGAAATTTTAGTGACGGCGGAATATCAGATGGCAATATGTCCTGCATTTCCTGTATTTCTTCCAGCACAAGAGTTTCTCTCTCTCTACGCAATTGATGGGTTTGCGAATAAAATACTTTGCCTGAAATCCCACTTTGCAAAGACTCCGCTATTTGTAAAATTGTTTTGCGCGAAAAATTTTTCGGCATTAAAAGCATTTCCAAAAACAAAACAAGATGCTCTTGTTCTATTATTTTTTTTATAGAAAAAACATTCTCCGAAATTGTTACTTGCTGCAAGAGTTCCGCAAACCACTTATCTACAATTTTCTCTACGCTTAACAGCGTGTTCATTGTTTCGGATATGTGCTCTATAGCCATATCGTTAATATTGCTGAGTTGTGGAATAATGTTATGACGAATGTTGTTGCGCAAAAAAACAGTGTCTGTATTTGTTTGATCCTGCACATAATTTATGGAATGTTGATGTGCGTACTCCAATATTTCCTCTTTACTGAAAATCAGCAATGGTCTTGCATAATTGCCGCTCGCAGCAGGCATTCCGCGCAAGCCTTTAAGTCCTGTTCCGCGTAATAAATTCAAGAAAAACGTTTCTACATTATCATTTTTATGATGTGCCAAAAGACATAGTGCACTATCTATTTGAGAGAGTATTTTTTCAAAGAAATCATAACGCAGTTCGCGTGCCGCCATCTCTATTGAAATACTGTTGCTGCGGGCATATTCCGCAGTATTGAACTCTATGCTGTAAAGCGGAACTTCGTAGAATTTTGCCAACTGCTCCACAAAATCGGCATCTCTAAAGGAACTTTCGCCACGCAGTTTGAAATTGCAATGTATTATTGAAAAAGTATAGTCGGGATTTTCCTGTGTATAGCGGTTTATCAAATGCAGCAAAACAACGGAGTCAGCACCGCCGCTCACCGCCACAAGCAAGTGAGTTTTGTCCTTGAATATTTTTGTTTGCTGTAGAAATTTTTTGTAGAGCATAACGCTAATCTACAAGGTTTTCTTCACCTCAATGATGTCGTAGCCTTCGAGTACATCCCCAACTTTTATGTCATCAAAGTTTTCAATGCCTACGCCGCAATCCTGCCCTGCAACAACTTCTTTAACGTCATCCTTAAATCTGCGCAGTGAAGCAATTTTTCTGCCTTCCTTAACAACAATTCCGTCCCTGAGAATACGGATTTTTTGCTGACGTGTGAGTTTTCCGTCTGCCACAAAGCAGCCTGCAATTGTGATATTGCCTTCTTTTGCTTTAACTTTGAATACTTCGCGTACTTCGAGATTACACTGTACTTTTTCCTGCAATTCGGGCGAAAGCATGCCTTCGATAGCATCTTTGATTTCGTCCTTTGCTTCGTAGATAACCGAATAGGTGCGAATGTCGATTTGCTCTGTTTCTGCCAATTTTCTTGCAGAAAGAGAGGGACGCACCTGAAAGCCGACAATAATCGCATTTGAAGCGGAAGCAAGCATAACATCGCTTTCGATAATCTGACCTACCGACTTGTGAATTACATTTACCTGAACTTCGTTGTTTGACAGTTTTATGAGTTCGTCAGACAATGCTTCTATAGAGCCGTCAACGTCACCTTTAACGATTATATTCAATTCTTTGAAATCGCCGATTGCAATACGTCTGCCGATTTCATCCAAGGTAATGTGCTTTTGAGTACGCATGCCCTGTTCGCGCTGCAACTGTGCACGTTTGGTGGCAATGTCGCGGGCTTCTTTTTCGCTTGCCGCAACGTTGAACATATCGCCTGCCTGCGGTGCACCTGTAAGACCGAGCAGTAACACCGGTGTTGATGGACCGGCTTCTTTTACCGGCTGGTTGCGCTCATTGTACATTGCTTTTACTCTCCCCGAAACAGAGCCGGCAATAATCGGATCACCAATTCTTGCAGTACCATCTTGTACAAGCACTTTTGCAACGTAGCCTCGCCCTTTATCAAGTGATGCTTCAAGTATAGTTCCTTTCGCTTTTCTACCGGGGTGTGCCTTCAAGTCAAGAACTTCGGCTGCGAGTAAAACCTCGTCAAGCAAGGCATCAATATTAAGACCTTTCTTTGCCGAAATATCTTTGCTTTGATATTTACCTCCCCATTCCTCTACAAGATAATTCATATTAGCAAGCTCGGTTTTTATCTTGTCGGGATCCGCAGCGTCCTTATCTACTTTGTTAATCGCAAAAATAATAGGAACACCTGCCGCCTGTGCGTGGTTTATCGCTTCTATTGTTTGTGGCATCACTTTATCGTCTGCCGCAACAACAATAATTGCAATGTCGGTTACTTTTGCTCCGCGCGCACGCATAGCGGTAAACGCTTCGTGACCGGGAGTATCCAAAAAGGTTATACGTTTGCCTGACTCTAATTGCACCTCGTAGGCACCGATATGCTGGGTTATTCCACCTGCCTCGCCCGCAATAACGTTTGTTTTGCGGATGTAGTCAAGCAGCGATGTTTTACCGTGGTCAACGTGCCCCATAACGGTAACAATGGGAATACGCGGTACTGCTTCATCATTATCGTCATCTTCTTCCGCAATGTTTTGTAATTCATCCAAAACTTCGGCATCTACAAAAGAAACCTCGTAATTGTGATCTTCTGCAAGAATACGGATAAGTTCGGCGTCAAGGCGTTGATTTATGGAAACAAAATAGCCGAGCTCCATGCTTGTTTTGATAATATCCGTAACAGGAATATTCATCATGGTGGCAAGTTCATTCGCAGTAACAAACTCTGTTAGTTTTAGTGTTTTTTGTTCCTGTTGAATTTGCTCCTGTTCTTTGCCTATTTTGTTTATTATTTCTATGCGCTTTTCTCTACTGCGTTTTGCACGGGCAGACTTTCCCGTAGTACTCATTTTGGAAAGTGTTTCCTTTATTTGCGATTCTATGTCCTGATTTGAAAAGACATTCTGTGGTTTTTTCTTCTTCTTGCCGCTGTCTTTTTTACCGCCACCGCTTGCTGCGTTTTTATTTTTATCTTTTTTGCCGGCAGCATCTTTGCCCATGTTTGCCGGTATGGTGCCGCTGCTTGAAGCGTCTGCCTGCCTTTTTACACGCTTTCTCTTTTTCTTGTCTGAACGGCTATGCGGACTACTTTCCGTGAATTTGGTGAGATCTATCTTTTGGTCGCTAACTATTTTGGGTCCCATCAGTGTAGGAGCATGAACTCTAACGGTTTCTTTTTCCTCAGGTTTAAGTTGTTCCGGCTCCTGTTGCTCCTTTTGAACTTTCTTTGTTTCTTTCTCTTTTTGAAGCTGTGCCTGAGTTGCTGCTTTTCCTGCATCTTTGGCGGCTTCTTTCGCTGCTTTTTCAAATTCTTTTGCTGCCTTCTTCAGCTCTTCTCTACCATTCTTGCTTGAGCTTCCTTTTATATCAATATGCCCTAAAACCTTCAACCCTTTCTCCTCCGTTTGCATTGTTTCTACAGGAGTTTCTTTAACCACACTTTCCGTAGCTTTGGGCTTTGCAACCGATTTCTTCTCTTTCTCCGCAGGTTCCGCTGTGCTCTTAGGCATAGCAGGTTCCGCAGCACTCTTATCGTTTTTCTTTTTTGTTGGTTTTTCTACCTTCTTCTCTACTTTTTCTTCTTCCTTTATTTTTTCCTCTGTTTCTACTGTTTTTTTGCTGCGGTTTTTAGTTGTTTCTGCGTCTTCAATCGTGTTTGTCTTTATTGTTATGTCTTCCTCAATCTCTACAGCCGACTTTGTCTTCTTTTCTTTCTTTTCTACTGCAGCAACAGTAATTGGAACAGGTTTTTTCTCCATCCCAATTTCAAGAGTATGAGCTTTTTCAAGTACACTTTTATCTTTTTGAAATTCCTTTTGCAATACGAGGTACTGATCCTCCGACAACTTGGTGTTAGGATTAGCATCCGAAAGCGGATAGCCTTTTTTTACCAAAAATTCTACAGCAGTAGCAAGTGCTATGTTAAACTCCTTAGCTGCTTTTGAAAGCCGTACGGAAGTAGTTGTTTGTTCTGACATATATTTCTTTTTATTTCTTACTATTATTTATAAAAACTTATTAATAAGGCGTGCAAACGCAGAGGCAAAGGGAGCGTACTAAGAGTACGTAACCGAGCCGCAAGTAAAACACAACACAGAGATTTGACTTTTCAGGAGTCTTTATTCAAATTCGGAGCGAAGGATATTCAACACCTCATCAACAGTCTCCTCTTCCAAATCAGTTCTCTTAATAAGATCATCCCTGTCCATATTAAGAACACCTTTTGCCGTATCAAGACCGATTTTTTGAAATTCTTTTATGATCCATTCTTCAATTTCATCATTGAATTCCATCAAGTCAACGTCTTCTTCATTTTCACCTTCAACCTCATCACGGAATACATCTATTTCGTAACCGGATATACGCCCTGCAAGTTTTATGTTGCAACCGCCTTTACCTATAGCCATCGAAAGTTGGTCTGCTTTCATAAATACTTCTGCCTTTTTCTCGTCTTCGTTAAGTTTTATAGATGTAACTTTTGCGGGACTTAGCGCACGGGTTATAAGAAGTTCTGCATTTGATGTGTAAGGAATAACATCTATATTTTCCTGTTTAAGTTCACGAACAATACCATGTATCCTCGCACCCTTAACACCAACGCAAGCACCAACCGGATCTATTCTATCATCATAGCTTTCTACCGCAACCTTTGCTCTTTCGCCCGCTTCTCTTTCTATGCGTTTTATGGTAATAAGTCCATCAAAAATTTCAGGTACTTCCTGTTCTAAAAGACGTTCTAAAAATAGAGGAGATGTACGCGAAACTACGATAATAGGCGTATTATTCTTAACATCAACCTTTATAATAACAGCTCTAACAACATCGCCTTTGTGAAAAAAGTCGGCAGGAATTTGTTCGCTCTTGGGCAGAATAAGTTCTACACCATTCTCCGTAAGCAGGGTCTCTTTTTTCCATGTCTGATAGACTTCGCCGGTTATAATCTGCCCTACTCTGTCTGTGTAGCGTTTATAAATTATGTTGTTTTCGTATTCCTGAATTTTTGATACAAGACCTTGGCGTATATTT
>JAISVE010000095.1 GCA_031271725.1 Bacteroidales bacterium | reverse complement strand
AGCACTCCGTCTGTTACAGGGTTGGGATAAACTTTTAAGCCATCTTCTACCTTATAATCTGCTTCGTTTGCAACTACCTGCTCACACTCCCAGTATAGAGAGGGAGTTCCATCACCCTTACAATTTGTTTGCCAGATAGCCGTCTGTCCAAGATTTAAAGAATCCACGAATACGCCTCTAAACATAAAACTTATATTTTTCGGACTGCCTGCCAATGCAAAATCCGCAGTAAGCACACTATCACTTATTTTCCAATCATCATTATAATAGCAATTTATCACATTTAAAATAGCATGATTATTTGCCGTATCCGTCTTAGCCTGTCCGGCAAAACCTCCATAATTGCCCAATGTGCCTGAACGGCTTTCTACATATCCGAAAAAGTAACTGTTTTTTATAATGGCATTCCCATTGTTGTTACCGCAAAAACCGCCCACAAAATCAATACCATCAACATATCCTCCGCCAACATAGCAATTTTCTACAATAGCGTCTGTGTATGTAGCACCTATAAGTCCGCCAACAGCCCAATAATTGCCTGTTACATCTACATCTCGAGCAAAACATTCCTTTATTGTAGTGCCGGGAAAACCGTATTCGGCACCGGTTGCCAATCCGCACAATGAAGCAACACTGCCATTTCCGGAAAATATTCCATCCTCAATACCTACGCGGTAAATTGAGCCGCCATAAGACTGCCCGAAAAGTCCCACATAATTTACATTGCCATACAAAATACGCAGTCCACTGATAACATGTCCGTCACCGTCAAAAATCCCTTGAAAATTATGCCAATCACTTGCAGTTCTTATTCCGCTCCTGCCGCCGATAGGGATAAAGTTACTCTCATTTGTACCATCTTCGTCAAAATCATAAATTAAACTGTTGGTATCAAAAACAATGTCGTCTGTCATTTTGAAGTAGGCATCTTTTGTTGAGTTGTTGCCCATTGGTCCATTCATAATAATTGCGGAAAGCACGCGAAGATCATCCGCCGTGCCTATCAGTACAGGGTCTTGTTCGCTGCCGCTGCCCTGTAATCCGCTAATCAGCGGCTCTGCTTTAACAATTGTTGCCGCAAAAAATAAAAATGCCGTAAAAAATAATGTTTTCATATAAATAAATTTTAAATTAATAATGCCTGTTTTATATTCTCCCAAAATCTACAAAAAAACACCAATTACCCACGCCCAAAGCGGTGCAGTTACAAAACCCGCAATAATCCCCACGCCAACAATCAATGAACAAAGGCGGGGATTAAGTCCGTTTTGCGATGCAAGCAGGGAAACCGTTATATGTGACGACATACTCGCCTCAAAAACACTTACTTGCGAAGCACTTCCCTTTTCGCCGATAATCATAGCAACGGCAAGTATCAATAACGGTGCAAGGAACAGTTTATAAATCAACGCAGTACTAACCTGCCGCCACTCCTTGCCAATGCTGCCAAGCCGAAGTTGCAGCCCGATAGAAAACACCGCCATCGGCGACATCGTTGCCATCAGTTTGTCAAACACCGGATTTGCCACCGAAATATCCACAAAACAAGGCAAAACAAGCGCGAGTACAAAGGCAATAAAAGGTGGAAAAGTAGCTATCTTTTTCAGTACGATTTTCGGGTTGATTTTGGCGTGCCCGGTGCTTCCCGCTGCGCTCACAGCACCGGTCGGGCTGTTCGCTTGTAGTCCTCGCCCGCCTTCGGCGTGCTGCGGGCTACCGCTGCCATCCCTCACGCTTCCCCCGCCTAAACTTCCTGCTCTACTTTGCACTGCCGCCGCCCGCATAACCACCACCACGCAAACCGTAGAAAACAGCAAGAAAGTTATCTGGTCGTTCAGCACTGCGAAGTGCATATTTTCCTCACCGAAAAATGCGGCAGTCATAGGGATACCGATAAAGCCGGTGTTGGAAAGTGCCATTGTTACAAAAAGAGCAGTGCGTGTACCAATATCAAGACGTTTGCGGAAATCAACCAAACGCACAAATAGCCACGCAGCAACAAGCATAATAATGGGCGAAATCATAAGGAACAGCACATTGAGCGACCAATCAATCTCAGGTACAAAACGCAATGACAGTGCAGGCAAAGCCACATAAAACACCCAAGCGTTCACACCTTTAACACCGTTTTCACCCACAACCTTAAAGCGTGCCAGCAACACACCCGCCAAAAGACATATTATAATTACTGCAAAATGACTCATAATTTCAAAATAGCCGCAAATCTACATAAAATTGTCGAATTTTTTATAAAACTACATCACTTCCATCACACTTTTAGTATCACACTTTTAGTATGACACCAAAAGTGTCATAAAAATTTCATATCTTTACAGCAAATTTCTAATCTTAAAAAGTATGGACAATGATTTTAACCCCTTTCTTACAGAGAATTACATCTCTAAGGACTACTTCTGCGATAGAGAAAAAGAAGTTGAATTTATTAAAAAAAAATTAGAAAACGGCAATAATTTAACGATAATTTCTAATAGAAGATTAGGAAAAACTGCATTAATTTATCGAATTTTTGAAGAATTTGAACTGCAAAATGGAATAGGAATTTTTGTAGATATTTTTTCCTGTACAAACCTGAAAAGTTTTACCGAAGCCCTGGCATTGGCAATCTTTAAGCGTTTCCCCGAAAAGAAAGGCATAGGAAAGCGATTTATGGAATTGTTAAAAGGCTTTCGTCCGATAATTTCATACGACCATTTAACAGGGCAGCCTGAAATTCGATTTGATTATCAAACTCAAACAGTTTATGAACATACCATTGAGGGCTTGTTTCAATTTATTGACAAACAAGATACAAAAATATATATTGCGATTGACGAATTTCAACAAATAGCCACTTTCCCGGAAAAAAACATTGAAGCAATTTTACGCACTATTATTCAGTCCTTAAAAAATATCAACTTTATTTTTAGCGGCAGTAAAAAGCAAATGATGTCGGAAATGTTTAATTCTGCAAGCCGTCCTTTCTTTGCAAGCGCACAGATTATTGGGTTGGATGAAATTTCATTTGAAAAATATAGAGAATTTATTATTAAAAAATTCGCAGAGAGAAAGCGTGTAATAGACGAAAATGCAGTAGATTTTATTTTGGAATGGACTTTACGGCACACCTATTACACACAGGTAATTTGTAATTCTGTTTTTTCGGAAAATAAAAAACACATTAATTTGGAATTGGTAAAACTTATTTGTGATGAGCAACTGACAATGCAGCAAACTACTTTTATGCAGTATCGCGATTTATTAAGTCCTGTTCAATGGAAAATGCTTATAGCGGTTGCAAAAGAGGGTTTGATTTTTGAGCCGCAGGCAAAAGAATTTCTACTTAAACATAACATAGGTGCTGCTTCGTCAGCTAAAAAAGCACTCACCGCTCTGCTTAACAAAGAAATGGTTTGCAGCATAGAAACACCGGAAAAAACTGCGTACAGGGTTTACAATGTTTTTTTAATGAGATGGTTGGAAAGAGTTTTCAGGTAATATCTGCTGCTAAAGCCCGCTCATCAACGCCGTCAAAATTACCGGAAGTCATCCACAATAAATTACTGTCAGCCCAAGAGCGTGCAAGCAAATCCTTTACAAGTTTCTCGCTATTATCATACACTTGCAAATCCTCTCTGCCGAAGGCATTGTAAATCATTTCACGTGTTATGGGCGGAAGTTTTTTGTGCTCTACCGCGTGGGGATTAAAGTAAACAATGGCAATATCAGCCTTATCCATACATCCCCTGTAATGCGACAGAAATTCTTCGCTGAGTGAACTGAAAGTATGCAACTCCATTGCTGCCACAAGGTAACGTGAAGGATACTGCTCTTTCATTGCTTCGATTGTGGCTGACAGTTTGGAAGGCGAATGGGCAAAGTCCTTGTAAACCGCTGTGCCTCCACCGCCACCACCGTTACTGCCGCCCTTGCCCTCGCTCGCAGCAATAAGTTCCAAACGGCGGGACGCACCTTTAAATGTAGCAACGTGCCTAAGGAAATCGCTATCGCTGACACCAAGCAATCGACATACATTCCATGCAGCATTCAAGTTTTGCATATTATGTCTGCCGAAGACCTGCAACGCCACGCCTTCAGGAGCATCGGAATTGTAAGGATACAGGCTGATATCTTTGCGAGCTTCCGCCACCTGCGCTGCTATCTTGACTACTTCCGCATCTCCCTCGTAATAAACAAGCGAGCCTTTCGGTTCAACTAATGAGGCAAAAATGGCAAACTGTTCAACATAATTTTCAAAAGTTGGAAACACGTTGATATGATCCCAGGCAATGCCATTTATCACCGCAATATTCGGGCGGTAAAGGTGAAATTTCGGACGGCGGTCAATGGGCGAAGTAAGATATTCATCACCCTCTAAAATAATAACAGGCGCGCCCGAAAGCCGCACCATTACTTCAAAACCCGCAAGTTGCGCCCCTACCATATAATCACAATCCATACCCACACCTTGCAGGACGTGCAAAATCATTGCGGTTACGGTAGTCTTGCCATGGCTTCCACCTATTACAACACGCTTTTTTAAGCGAGACTGCTCGTAGAGATATTCGGGGTAGGAAAAGACCCGCAAACCCAACTCAACAGCACGCAGCAACTCGGGGTTATCCGCACGAGCATGCATGCCAACAATAACCGCCTCCAAATCGGAGGTAATGCGCTCGGCAGACCAACCCTCCTTAGCAGGCAACAAGCCATACTTTGCAAGCCGTCCGCGGGCAGGGTCAAAAATCTCATCATCAGAGCCGCTAACTTTATATCCTTTCAGGTGCAACGCAATAGCGAGATTGTGCATTGCACTGCCTCCTATCGCTATAAAATGAATTTGGGGAATTTTATTTTTCATAGCCATATTTGCTGCCATAATTTCATCTCCGTAAAAATCTCCGTAAAATAACTGCAAAGATAGTTTATAATTGTAAGAAATTACCAAAAAATTCGTATCTTTGCGCCCATTTTAATCAAAAACAGGTATGTACTTAACAGCAGAAAGAAAAAAAGAAATTTTCAAGACTTACGGTGGCTCCGACAAGAATACAGGTAGTGTTGAAGGTCAGGTAGCACTCTTTACGGAAAGGATTATACATCTGTCCGACTTACAAAAAAAAGACAAAAAAGATATGGTAACCAAGCGTGCCTTGGTGCTTTTGGTTGGAAAGCGTAGAAAAATGCTCGAATACCTGAAAGCAAAAGATATTGAGCGTTACCGCGCACTTATCAAGCAACTTGGCTTGCGCAAATAAAATTCAAAGAGTAAAAAGAATAAAAGTTTTTCATAATTGTAGAAAGTAGAAAGGCAGTTGTCATTCGTGGTAATTGCCTTTTTGCTTAATAAATGCAGGTAAATTAACAAGAAAATAAACTTAGGCATACAAAGGGTATGCCACTTAAGAAATTAAAAGAAGATGAAAGTAATCACAAAAAAGTTTAACCTCCCCAACGGACAGGAGGTTTCAATCGAAACAGGAAAATTAGCCAAACAGGCAGATGGCTCCGTAGTAGTAAAAATCGGCAACACCATGCTTTTGGCAACAGTGTGCAGCAAAACAGAAGTGGGCGAAAACGTTGACTTTATGCCACTCACCGTAGATTATCAAGAAAAATATGCCTCTACAGGACGTTTCCCGGGTGGCTTTTTCAAAAGAGAAGCACGCCTTTCGGAATATGAAATCCTTATATCCCGCCTTATAGACCGCGCCCTGCGCCCGCTATTTCCGAGCAACTTCCACGCAGAAACACAGGTGCTCGTATATCTTATTTCAGGCGACCTTAACACTTTGCCGGACGCTTACGCCACACTTGCAGCATCGTCTGCGCTCGCAGTTTCCGACATTCCCTTTAACGGTCCCGTATCCGAAGTACGTGTTGCCCGCGTAAACGGCAACTTCGTTATTAACCCATCCGTTGAAGAACTCGAAAATGCAGACCTTGAGCTTATGGTAGGTGCAACTTACGATGACATCTCAATGGTAGAGGGCGAAATGAAAGAAGTTAGCGAAGATGTTATGGTTGATGCCCTTAAAGCCGCCCACGATGCCATAAAACAGCAATGCCTTATACAAAAAGAACTCGCAGCAGAAGTTGGTAAAGTAAAACGTGAATACAACCACGAGGAAAATGATGCTGAACTCGAAAAATTGGTACGCTCACAAACCTACCAAAAGTGCTACGATTGCGCAAAAGAGAAAATCGCAGATAAAAAATTACGTGGCGAAAAAATATCAAAGATAAAAGAAGACTTTATTGCCGAAAACTTTACAGAGGAAACAATCGCAGGCAAAGAGTTTATGATTTCAAAATATTTCCACGATATTCACCGCGATGCAGTGCGCGATATGATTCTTAATGAAAATGTTCGTTTGGACGGTCGCGGATTGGAGGATATTCGCCCGATATGGTGTGAGGTTGATTACCTGCCTTCAACACACGGTTCCGCAATCTTTACCCGTGGTGAAACCCAATCATTAACCACCGTAACACTCGGCTCAAAATTAGACGAGCAAACCATAGACGGCGCAGTTTTTGAAGGTAAAAACAACTTCCTGCTGCACTACAACTTCCCGCCATTCTCTACCGGTGAAGTTAAGGGTATACGCGGCACAGGCCGCCGTGAAGTAGGTCACGGCAACCTCGCAATGCGTGCATTAAAACAAGTATTGCCGCCCAAGGGAGAAAACCCCTACACAATACGTGTAGTATCGGATATTTTAGAATCCAACGGCTCATCGTCAATGGCAACCGTATGTGCGGGCTGCCTTGCCCTTATGGATGCAGGTGTTAAAATACAAAAGCCGGTTTCAGGTATTGCAATGGGACTTATCACAGATGCCAAAACAGGCAAATACGCTGTTTTGAGTGATATTTTGGGTGATGAAGACCACCTCGGTGATATGGATTTCAAGGTTTGCGGAACTCGTGATGGTATTACCGCTTGTCAAATGGATATTAAGATTGACGGACTTTCATACGAAATTCTTGCTAAGGCACTTGCTCAGGCAAGTCGCGGCAGAGCACATATTTTAGGCAAGATGCTTGAAACAATGCCCGCACCGCGCGAGGATTACAAGCCGCATGCTCCACGCATTGTAGAAATAACCGTTCCGAAAGAATTTATCGGTGCAATTCTCGGGAAAGGCGGCGAAGTTATTCAGGAAATGCAGCGTGAAACAGGTACCGATATTTCTATCGAGGAAGTTGGTGAACTCGGCGTAGTACAAATAGCAAGTGCAAACAAAGCCGGCATTGACCAGGCACTTGAGCGCATTAAGGCTATAACTACCCTTCCTGAAATCGGCGAAACATATCACGGCGTTGTTAAGACTTTACAACCTTTCGGTGCATTTATAGAAATCCTTCCCGGCAAGGATGCCCTGCTGCATGTTTCGGAAATCAGTTGGGGACATGTTGCCAATGTAGAAGATGTTCTTAAAGTTGGTGATGAAATAGATGTTAAACTTGTAGGTATAGACCAAAAAACAGGCAAAATGAAACTTTCACACAGGGTGCTTTTACCAAAGCCCGAAGGTTATGTTGAGCCGGAGCGCAGGGAACGTGCACCCAGAGAGGCACGAGAAGGACGTGAGCCACGCCGGACAGGCGCAAA
>JAISVE010000059.1 GCA_031271725.1 Bacteroidales bacterium | reverse complement strand
AATATGAAGATGCTGCGGAGGGTCCACGTCTTGTAAACGAAACAATAGATATTGGTGCTTTTGAAAATATTTATGTAGTACCTGACGGCAACAAAATTGTTTATGTAGATAAGAAAGTTCGCCCGGGAGGTAAATGCAACGGCGAATCATGGGAGCATGCTATTCCTGAACTTAGTGATGCGCTCTTGGGAATAATGGGAATTAGAAAAGTAAATGATAATACTGACATTGACTCAATATGGGTTGCCGAGAGTGTATATTATCCGAAATACGAATCGGATGCAATGAAACTTATCGGCAAAGACTCACGCAATAACAGTTTTATTTTATTTGATTCCATAAGTATATACGGTGGTTTTGCTCCCAACAGAGATGACTATACCAATCCTGTTGCAAACGAAATTTCCGATGCGGCTCCTGATTTGAATAAAACAATTTTAAGTGGTAATATCGGGGATGCTTCGGATAGTACGGATAACACCGTACATGTTGTGATTGCTTCAAATATAACAAAAACCTTGCTTAACGGTTTTTATATTGAGGATGGCTATGCTGCAAATGCAACAGCATTAACTGTAAATGGAAATACAATAGATCCGGAATTTGGCGGAGGGATATATTGTGATGATGTTATTAACTTTTCTGCCGAACGTCTTCGGTTTAATAACAACCATGCGAAAAACAGTGGTGGTGGATTATATATTGCCAATGGTAATATCAATTTAGATAGCTCACGTTTTAATAATAATGGTGTAGCAAATAATGGCGGTGGATTATATATTAGCAATGGTTTGGGCAATTTGGCTAATTCCTGCTTTAACGGCAATAGTGCAAAGAATGCAGGCGGTGCTGTTTATTCTAACGATATGTTGTATTCCCAAAATAGTAGTTATGCGGGCAATATGGCAGTTGCAAACGGTGGCGCGGTAAATGCGGGCAATGGCTTTTCAAGTATTAAGGATAGCTTTGTTGAAAATACTGCAAATATTGGTGGCGGACTCTATATTGCCAATGATATTGGTAGTTTGGATAGCTCCTGTTTTAATAATAATAGTGCAGAAAATGAGGGAGGGGCAGTTTATTCGAGCAATAAACTTTATTCACGCAATAGTAATTATATCGGCAATACGGCGGTTGCAGCAGGCGGAGCGGTAAATGCCGGCAATGGTTTTTCAAGCGTGCAGGATAGTTTCGTTGAAAATACGGCGAATATCGGTGGCGGATTATATATAGCCAATGATATTGCTGCTTTTGACAGTTCTTATTTTAACAGGAATAGTGCAGATGATGCAGGTGGTGCTGTTTATTCTGAGAAAAAATTGTATTCCGTCAAGAGTATTTATTCAGGCAATACAGCTGTTACGGCAGGCGGAGCGGTAAATGCCGGCAATGGTTTTTCAAGCACGAGAGATACTTTTACCGGTAATACGGCAGGTAACGGTGGTGCTTGCTATGTTGTTTTAGATACAACCAAAATCTTTAACTCTGTTTTTTCACACAATACGGCTAATAAGGCTACATCACAAGGTGCTGCATTGTATGTTAATAACAGTAAATATTGGAGTATATATCGCTCTGAGTTCTTACAGAATGTATCCTTGGGCAAAGGCGGAGCAGTTTATGCGGAAAATAGTAGAAAAGGTAAATTTGTAAATAGTAGAGTAGCAGGTAATCAGGCTAATATAGATGGTGGTGGTATATATATTTCCAACGCAGATACAAACATTTTTGCAAATACGCTTATTTCCGGTAATATGGCACCTGCCGGTGGAGGTATGTATGTTGCAGATGGGGTTAACTTTTATACAAATCTTACAATCGGTGGAAATTCATTAGGTCTTGTGCCCGCTGTAGGATTTGAAAATTCTTCCGGAATTTATGTCGAAGACGGAGAACATTATTTTAGAAATTCTGTTGTGTGGGCGAATGACGATACTAACAGGGTTCAAGTAGCTGCAAGTGGAACGACTATCAAATATTATTATTCGCTTTTACAAAATCAAGATCTTTCCCTGTCAGGTAATGGCAACCTTAATGGAACATTGCCTGGAAATAACCCGCAGTTTGTCGATATTGGTCCTGTCAAGACGGTGTTTGAAGGTGGAAACTACCGTGTTTATCCAACGAGTAATCTTATAAATAAGGGATCTAATTCCTATTTTGACATGGGAGCGATACCCGATTTAAGCAAAGATACTTTTGATCTTGGCGGTGAATCACGTATCCTTCAAGGAAATATAGATATAGGTGCATACGAATTTGATGGCACTTACAGACTTACAATTAGTGATAAAACAATTACCGCAAACGAGCAACAGCAACATATAGATAGTGTCTATCTTACAATTAACGGTATAGATCTATTAGACACCCGTCCTTTTATAACCTATTCTTATTATCTTACCGGAGATGACACAACTCTTTTGCCGGAGTTGCCCGTATGTCCGGACACATATATGGTTGTTGCGGTCTATTCCGGAGGAATATATCCCGATTGTACTGATACGGCAACCCTCATTATTAAGCAGGATCCCAGCCCTAAAAGTATTACTTTCGATCCCCTTCCGACAAAATATTTGAATTATGATCCCGATTTTCAACTTACGGCAACTTCTTCTACGGAAGATATTGTTAAGTTTACTATTACCGGCGGCGATACTGCTTGCATAAGTCTTACCGATGATGGTTGGGTTACAATGCTTGATACCGGTGTTGTATATATAAGCGCATATCAAGTTTACAATTGTAGTTATCTGATGCCCGACACTGTTGAGCGAGAGTTGATAATAACAAAGTTTCATCAAGAAATAATATTTGTTGACGCGATTGAAGATCATGTCCTCTTTGTAAACGGAGTGAATATGAATCCTCCCATACGTAATCTCACGGCTTATGCGGATACGTCTAAGCTTCCCATAACATATCGAATAGTAGATGGTGATCCGTCTATAATAGATCTGACTCCAAACGGTCGTGTTACGTTGTTTGATACGGGTACGGTCTTTATACGTGCCGAACAGGCGGGTAATGATATTTACTATGCGGCAGAGCCTGTTATTTGCCGTTTGCATATAAGTGCCGTAAATGCTTCTTTTGACAGCATTACAAATGTGACCGGAAAAGTTTCTTTCAACCCTACGGACACTGTTATTTATTATACTATTCCGTGCGATTATACGGATAATATAATGGAGTTTAATTTCTATACGTCAAGTAATGCTGAAATTCGTTCGAGGGACGGGGAAGATTATTATCCGCTTGTTACAGATGTTTCTGCTCCGGGGCAACAATCTTTCTATTTTGAACTTTATGTTGTTCCTACTGATGGAACGGAGCCTATTAGCGTACCTTACACATTTATAATAAGGAAAAACTACATGTTTGACGACCTTGTTATAACAAAGTGGGACAATACTTTTATTGTAAACAATAAGCGGGCAGAAGAAGAGTTTGGTTTGGAGCCGGTGGGGCGTAATGATCAAGGGGGTGCTTTATATAATTATAAATGGTATATAGATGGTGAAGTTATAGAGAAATATATGGATAAATCCTATTATTCAGCAGGAGATACCAAGAATGACAAGCTTTCTACAACTTCCGAATATTATCTTGTATTAGGCACAGGAGATGGCAGGGAAATAACGACTTGTCCTTACCGTCATCCCGGAACAAGTTCTTGGGAAGCGTTTGCATCATCTTATCCCAACCCTGTAAGTGCAGGCTCCACTATAACCGTAGAGAGTAATCTGTATGAAGCGGGATCTGGCAGTACTTACATTGATGTGTATAGTATTAAGGGTGCTAAAATACTGACTAAAGATGTTACTTCGGAAAAAACAAGTATAAGAATGCCTTCGCAAAAAGGATTATATGTGATAGTAGTCCGCAATTCCAAAAATAAAAAACAGATAAGCGTAGTAGTACAATAGCATGAAAACAAAAAAGAAAATTTTCGGATTGTTGCTTTGCGCTTTGATGCCGCTTACCGTTTGCGCTCAGCATGAAATAAGTATTGACGGGGGCGGTGGAATTTCGATGATGCTCTATCGCGGTAGCGCAGGCAATAAAAAGATAAACCTCGGATATGCCGGAGGATTTTCATACGTGTATTTTTCACCCGACCGCACTGTTGCTTTTAGAACAGGCTTGGAAGTAATAAACTATGCGGCAACTATGACAGCGAACGGTCTTAAAGAGGGATATAAAACGTATGATATGGATGGCGAGCCTATAATTTTCAGGTATAAAGTTAATGACTATACCGAAGATGTTTCTGCCATGTATTTGCAACTCCCGGTGTTGTTTCAATTTATGAATCGCGGTCATGATCTTATTTCAAAACATCGTTTTTATGCAGATATTGGTTTTAAGTTCGGTATCCCTGTAAATGCGAGATTGAAAATTAACTCCATGAACATGACAAGTTCGGGTTATTATCTAAACTATGATAGCGAAATTGAGGAGCCAAGATTTATGGGCTATGGTACTTTTGACATAGAGGGGGCTGCACCGTCAAAAATAAAACTTGGTGTATCTATTAACGCAAGTATAGAATTGGGTATTCGTTGGCACTTGTATAATAAAATGTTGTTCCTCTATACCGGTTTGTATTGCGATTACGGACTTACTAATCTTGCTCCGGTATCACGCAGTTCGGAAGAAGGAGGAACACATCTTATAAATTATAATCCCGAAGATCCGACCGCTTTTACAAGTAATAGTTTGTTTTTTGCAAACAAGGTTACGGAGTTTAACGAAACGGTCAGGGTTATTAAGCGTGTTTCGCCTCTTGCAGCAGGATTGCGCATCCGTATAGGGATATTTATGGAGAAGCCTGCCAGTAAGATTAGGTGGGCAAGGCATATATAATTTATGGGCAAAGCCTACCTTAGAGTAATCTATTTATTTATTGTTATTGCTTTTGCAATGCTTGTTGCCACGCATTGGTTTGCGCAGGTTACGGTTTCAAAAACAAAAGCAGAGGAAGTTCAGCGTGTCAGGAATTGGGCGTCTTCTTTGCAGCAGCAAGCCTATCTTGTAAATTATACTCAAAGTTTTTTTTATCAACTTCAGGAAGAAGAGAGAAAATCTGCTGTTCTTTGGGAATATGCCTACGAAAAAATGATGTCGCCGATAAGTATTTCCGACTTTAATTTTTTCATCAAAATATTTTCTACCAACCGCACTATTCCATTTGTTGTTACCGATAAAAATTACCGTATAGTTGATTCACATGACCCTGAAGTTTCAATGACTTTATATCCTGTGCTTAAAGACAGCGCACTTGCATTGTATAGCGAAAATCCACCCATATCTTTTAAGCGCAATGGAGAGCAGTATCTTTTTTTCTATCGCCGAAGTGCGTTGTTTATTGAGTTGCAAAGAACGATGGATGCCCTTTCTAATTCTTTCAATACGAGTATTCTTGAAAATGTGGTATCAATACCTGTTATTATTACCGACAGCACAAGAAGACATGTTGTAAATTGCGGAAATATCGACAGGAAAAAACTTGAAAGCGATTCTTTGTATTTGCAGGAAACGCTCTCGCAAATGAAGAATGAGCCGATAATTTTTGAAGGTTTTGATATTTCTGATGCGTTTTCACAGAGTTCGCAGGAAAACACTTATTATATATTCTACAAATCATCATCACTTATAGGCACTTTACAGTTATTTCCCTACATTCTGTCATTCTCCCTGCTCTTTGTTCTTTTCGGAATAATACTTGTTTTCCGTTATTCCCAAAAAAGAGAGCAAGACCGCGTTTGGGTGGGTTTATCAAAAGAAACCGCACATCAACTCGGCACGCCGTTATCCTCGCTTTTGGCTTGGGTAGAATACTTTAAGGCGAAAGAGGGTGAGCCTGTAAAAATGGATGATATATTAGAGATAGAAAAAGATGTTGCCCGTTTGGAAATTATCACACAAAGATTTTCAAAAATAGGCTCAAGCACCGAACTTAAAGAAGAAAATATTGTTAATATTGTTGAAAAGATTGCTCTGTATATGAAAAAGCGTTCTTCTCAGAAAATAACCTATTCAGTGCAGGCGGTAGGGGCAATTTATGCAAAAGTTAATGCTCCTTTGCTTGATTGGGTAATAGAAAATCTTTGCAAGAATGCTGTGAACGCAATAGGCGATAATGTGGGTGCAATTGAAATTTCTATTGTTGATAGTGATGGACAATATATATACATAGATGTAAAAGACACGGGGAAAGGAATTTCTAAAGTACTTTTCAAAACAGTATTTCAGCCCGGATACACCACAAGGGACAGAGGCTGGGGACTTGGACTTACCTTGTCAAAAAGGATTATAGAGCAATATCATCATGGAAAACTTTTTGTTCTTTCATCGGTTGTAGGGAAGGGGAGTACTTTTAGAATATCTCTGCCCAGAGGGTAATAAAAAAGGCAAACCGTTTAGGATTTGCCTCTTCAATTTCACATTCTTTACAAACTACATTGCTTGATTTTCCGCTTCGTGACGAAGCTTCTGAACGTAAATGGCTTTTAGACGACGATCGCGTTCGATAACTGAAGGTTTCGTGAATTTTTGACGTTCGCGAAGTTCTCTAACAACACCTGTTTTTTCAAACTTGCGTTTCAGTTTTTTTAACGCTTTTTCAATGTTGTCGCCCTCTTTAATCGGTACAATAATCATGCTAACAACCTTTCCTTTCTTTTTTATGAGAGATGTAGTTAAACAACTCTCCGGTTAATAATTGGGTTGCAAATGTACGAATAATTTAGTAAATTTGCTACCCGTTCAGCAAAAGGGTTTCGTGGCCGAGCGGTTAGGCATCGGTCTGCAAAACCGGGTACAGCGGTTCGAATCCGCTCGAAACCTCTTCCACAAAAAGTTTCAGAAGCAAGAAAAAAAGCCGAAATGTTTTTACATTTCGGCTTTTTTTCTTGCCCGTTTCGCCAGCCTCCGCAGCTTGTTGTTGCCGAACTTGCTTAACTTCGTTTTCTTAAAAATTCTTAATTCAACGGCAAACCCAGTCCTTTTAAGAAAAAAAGTTTGGCGGTGATGTTTGCAGGTCTTATTTTTGCAGCAATTTTTAATCTAAATTGTTATGCAGAAAAATGTAATCAAACCAACGGCAGGCAGCAACAACAGCAGCAGTGCAAACAACAACAGGCAATCGCAAGGCATTTTTCAAAACCTCACATCAGACTTTAGTTTTAAGAGGGTATTCCAACAGAAAAAATATCTCATCTCGTTTATCAACGCCTTGCTTAATGACTTTAAGGAAAAAGTGGTAGATGTGGAATATCTTCCCACAGAACATTTAGGACAGACCGAACAAGACCGCAATGCCGTGTTTGACTTGTTGTGCAGGAATGAAAAAGG
>JAISVE010000099.1 GCA_031271725.1 Bacteroidales bacterium | reverse complement strand
ACAAGCATATAATACACAACCGCTGTCATACCTTGCGAAGTACCCGAAAGAATACCCATCATAATATAACCTGCCTGAGAAATTGACGAGAAAGCAAAGAAGCGTTTAATATCTTTTTGCCTTAGCGCAAACAGGTTTCCAAGTGTTATTGTTATTACTATAAGCCACCACAAAAGAGGTTGCCATGTTGTTATCATTGAGCCGAAAGCGTTGTATAAAGCAAATATCAATGCGAAACATGCAGCCGCTTTGGAAGCAACAGACAAGAAAGCAGTAATACTTGTTGGTGCACCTTCATAAACATCGGCAGTCCACAAATGGAAAGGCACAAGGGAAATCTTAAAGCCAAGTCCTGAAAGGAAAAACACAAGACCGACTATCGTGAAAAGGTCGCCCGAAGCCCAGCCGATAACCGGAGCCGAACCAATACTAATACCTGCTCCCAACACCATATTCATATCACCATAATAAAGCGTGCCCGCCGAAGCATACAGAAACGACATGCCGAAAATCATTATGCCGGACGAAAGTGCCGCAAGCATAATATACTTTGCGCCCGCTTCCGCCGACTTATGCTGAAACTTGTTGTAAGCAGCAAGCACAGCCATCGGCAACGAAGCCGCTTCGATACCTATGTAGAGCATCATAAGGTTGCCCGCCGAAACCATAATATACATTCCGAGCAATGTTGCAAGGCTTACAACGTAGAACTCCCCTGTCCTCTGTTTTAAGGCATTTGTGCTGTTAAGCCATGAGCCGCTCTGCAGGAACATAAACAACACGCCCAAGTCAAGGATATGCTTCATCCATGTAGTTAGTGTGGATGTTACATAAAGTCCGCCAAAGGCTTCACCCGTAACCGGAAAAAGAAAACCGAGCAAGGTATGCACAAAAAACAGCACACAGGCAATCGGTTGAAAATATTTTCTTATAGCCGAATTTTCGCCTGCAAAAATATCAATCACAAGCATTATCAGGAACACAAGCATCAAGCCCGCCTCCTGCCGCATCACTAAAAAATTTCCAAAGTCCATTATAATTGATGTTACTTATTACTAATTATTAATTATTTCACAATCCCCGCTATTATAGGTGCTACGCTTTCGGATATAATATCGCTTGAAAACGAAGGCAGCACGCCAATAGCAACTATAAACAATATCAACACAACTACCGACACTTTTTCATACCAAGTGGCATCTGTCAGTTTTGTATGTTCGGGATTTACTATTTCGCCGTAAAGGAATTTGCCCACCGTACGCAAGATATACACCGCCGTAACAACTATTGAAGTTGTTGCAACAAGGGTAAGCACTCTGCGGAAAATATCCTGCTCCTGAAAAGAGCCTACAAAAATTGTCATTTCCGCAACAAAGCCGCTCAAACCCGGTAATCCTAACGAAGCCAAACCCGCTATCACATAGCAAACGGAAGCAAAAGGCATAATTTTCATTAGTCCGCCCATTTCCCTAATGTCGCGCGTATGCGTTCTGCCGTAGATAAGCCCGATAAGAGCAAAGAAAAGTGCCGTCATTAAACCATGCGAAAGCATTTGCAGTACTGCGCCTGTCATTGCGGTTTGGTTTAGCATCAATATTGCAAATAGCACAAGCCCGCAGTGGCTCACAGAGGAATATGCGTTGATATATTTAAGGTCTGTCTGCACAACTGCGCTTAACGCACCGTAAACAACACTTATACCTGTAAGGATAAGGAAAATCCATGAAAGTTCCTGCGCCGCCTGCGGCATAAGGAAAATTGCAACGCGGAAACAGCCGTAACCGCCAAGTTTCATAAGTACGCCCGCATGCAACATGGATACGGATGTAGGGGCAGAGGCGTGACCATCAGGCGACCATGTATGGAAAGGAAAGAGTGCGCCAAGAACACCAAAGCCAAGGAAGGTAAGCGGGAATATCCAATATTGGTGAGCCATCGGCACAATGTGGTTTTCGGCAATTTCAGTAATATTCATTGTTGTACCGCCTGTTGTAAAGTAAATACCAAGAATACCCGTAAGCAGTAATGCTGAGCCCGCCATAAGCATAAGGGTAAGTTTCATTGCTGAGTATTCTTTCTTGCCCGTTCCCCAAACTCCTATCAGCAGGTACATGGGAATAAGTGCCACCTCGTAGAAAAGGAACATTGTAAACAGGTCGAGCGAAATAAAGAAACCGAAAACGCCGATTGTAAGCAGGCAAAACCACATAAAAAACGAACGTTCCATATTCCATGACGAGAAAACGCCGGTAAACATTATTACTGCCGACAATCCTATCATAAGTACGGAAATGCCGTCAACACCTATTGCATAGTGAATATTCAGTGCTTCGTACCAAACTGTGTTGGATACAAAAAGCATTGCGTCCGGATTAACCGCCCTCTCCTGCAAAAACATTACGGTTAAAACGCCGGCAAGCACCATAAGTGCAGACGAGCCCGCAACCATAATTGTACGAATTGCGTTTTGCCCACGCACCAAGAAAAGCAGCAGCAACATTAGTGTTGGAATTGCTACAAAAAGTGATAATATATTCATAATTTTTAATTATTGCTATTTTTTTCTACCATCCTATTATAATGAAGCATCAATAATGAATCCCTGCCGTAAAAGTCGGGAGCAAAACAAAGTTCGCCCTTCTCATCACAATAAGCGGTCATATATCTAATATAAACAGGGATATTGCTTTTTACATTATAAAAATATTTTTCTTCTTCCTTAACATGATTTTGGAGCACTGCCCATTTTGACTCAGTATCATTATAGTATTGCCTCTTTTTCAACCTTTGTTCCTCATATATTCCCATCTCTACGAGTTTTTCTTTCGGCAAATGTAAAATGTCATTGTCCAATTCCATAATTGCCTTGGCAAGTACAAAAGGGTATTGAGTACGCATACAGCCATGGGACAAAGCCCTGAAAGAACCTCTAAATAAACCCTTTGCAGGCGTATCGTGAAAATACACTGCATGCGAATTGTTAAAACGAAAGACAATAATACCCAGCGAATTGTGATAGCCGGCAGTTTGTCTTATTTTCAACGGAAAGTAATCTTCAGTATATCTTCTCCAAGGAACAGAATCGGGTGAAAGCAATTTCCCCTGTCTGTTATACACCTTGTAATTATGCCTCGAAAGATAGGAAGTATCTCTTTTAACCATTGGTAAAATTTCTTTTACGGAAATCGAGAAAGGAATATGCCATTCGGGAAAAAGTTGAATTTGCCACAAACGGCTGTTTAGTTCCGGCGTTTGGTTTTCTATCTTGCCGCAAACAATTCTATGCTGTGAGGCAAACAGGTTTTTCTGAACAAAATCGAGGGTGAATGACGGAATATTTACAAAAATATATTGCTCGGCAGTAATATTACTCCATCTTAACTTTTGCAATGCTAAACATGCCTTTCTGTAATTGTTAAAAGAACTTGTCCAAACAGTATCTTCTTCATAATAAACAACCTTAATAGAGTCATGATTTATGGCTGTGGTTTGCACATAGTTTTCTAACGCCTTTTGCAATGTTTTGTAATGTATATTTTTCGGCTGAACCGAGTCAATAGCGGAATTTATATTGTCGGTTTTGAATGCGTGATAAAGAATATCCACAATTTTATAATTGCTGATATTGTTAAAATAATTGTAGATTTCCAAGTAAGAACTTGTACTGTCAAAATCGCGATCAGTAATGTATTCAGAGGGATTAAAGGGCATAATGCCGGAATGCAGATACTTAAAAAATAATACCGTTGCTTGCGTCAAATGCAATTCATAACCCAGCATTGCTTTTTTATTCTGTTCTGTAATCAGAGTATCTTGGGAAAAATATTGTGTAAAATTTTTTACGAACGGTAAATTGTATAAGGTGGTGTCCAAACCGTAGTTCATTGAGTTTGCCAATGTTTGTAACAATTGCTCCGACCGGACATTTGCTTGATTATTTTCCGAAAACCAAAAGGAATTATTATGATTTTTTTGATAAAGCATTCTTAAAACTTCCTGTTCTTTTATTTCAAAACATGTATCGAATTGCGAAAACTCGGATTGATGGAAAGCAAAATAAGAGTCAATGTATTCTTTCATAGAGAAGTCTTTCAACAATTCATACTTGTCTTTTTCCAAATTACACTGCCACAAATTTATTGACATTCCACATATTCCAAATATAATTCCTAAACCTGAAAGCCATAATCCTAATTTAGATTTTTTACTTAAACTATATTTCGGCTTTACGCGCTTCATTTCTGTTTTTGTTCATTATTTCTGTCTTGTACATTAGAGCGCAATCAAAAAACAAACAGTTATCAATAAAAGTCCGGCAACAAACACCCAAGCATACCATTGCACACGTCCGGACTGCAAACCCTTGATTGCTTCCGAAGTTGCAACGGTCGTATTGCCTATAGCGTCCATTGTTCCGTCTATATATTTTTTGTCAAACTTTGCTATCGGGGTTGATATGTAACGGAAAATAATTTTGCGCGTTACAAAATACCAAACTTCATCAAGGTAGAACTTGCGTACTGCAGCACGATAGAATCCGCCAAGTGAGGCAGCAATTGCTGCCGGCTTTTCGCTTTTTTTGCGATACAGCATTCTTGCTACAAAAATACCCGTAAGCGCAACTAAAATACTTGCTGCTGCTATTGCCCAATTTATGTGGGCAAAGTATTCGAGGCGGTCGGCTGTTACCAAACGTCCGAAAGGAATAAAGCCCGTTATCACCGAAAGAACAGCAAGGAAAATAAGCGGATAAGTCATAATCTTCGGTGCTTCGTGGGGAACATGTTCGTGCACTGTTTCCTCGCCCCAAAATATTCTGTAATAAAGGCGGAACATATAGAATGCAGTTAAACCTGCCACTACCCACAGTGTTACAAATATAACCTTGTCGTGCATAAATGCTGCTGCAAGAATTTCGTCCTTACTGAAGAAGCCTGAAAACGGCGGAATACCTGCAATTGCCAAACAGGCAATAAGAAAAGTTATATGTGTAATTGGCATATATTTCCGCAATGCACCCATATTTTTCATTTCGTTGCTGTGAACTGCGTGTATCACCGCGCCTGCACCCAAGAACAAGAGTGCCTTAAAGAAAGCATGTGTAAAGAGATGGAACATTGAAGCCATATAGCCCAAGCCGTGATGCCCGTCAAAACCCGAAACACCAAGGGCAACCATCATATATGCAATTTGCGAAATTGTTGAGAACGCAAGCACACGCTTAATATCCGTTTGAGTTATTGCAATTACCGCTGCAAACAATGCCGTGAATGCACCCACGTAGGCAATAAGCGTAAGCACTTCCGGCGTTGCAAAAAGGTAAACCGGAAAAAGACGTGCCACAAGATAAACACCTGCCACAACCATAGTTGCAGCGTGAATAAGTGCGGAAACAGGTGTGGGACCTTCCATGGCATCCGGCAACCAAATATGCAGCGGAAACATTGCAGACTTGCCTGCACCGCCCATAAATATAAGCGTCATTGCCCAAGTTGCAGCTGAAATTCCCATAAAGGAAAGCCCCTGCATTGAGCCAATCACGTTTGCACCGTTATTTTCCGTAAGTGTTCCGAAATCAAAAGTTCCGGTAAAATATGAAAGGATAAGAATACCCATTAAGAAGCCCAAGTCTGCAAAACGCGTAACGATAAATGCTTTTTTAGATGCCGCTACGGCAGAGGGTTTTGTATAATAGAAGCCGATTAGGAGATAGGACGAAACGCCAACAAGTTCCCAGAAAATATACATCTGGAAGATGTTGGTTGCGACTACCAAACCAAGCATCGAAAAGGTAAAGAGAGAGAGAACTGCATAGTAACGTTGAAAGCCCTTTTCACCTTTCATATATCCCATACTGTAAATATGCAACATTAGTGAAACTGTTGATATAACAAAAAGCATCATTACTGAAAGCGGGTCTAATAATATGCCCAAATCAATATGCAGTTGCTCGGTAAATCTCAGCCATTCAAAATTGAAAGGAATTACTGTTTGCCATGCACCGCCTTCATTGCAAGTTGAAAAATATGTACCTGCC
>JAISVE010000010.1 GCA_031271725.1 Bacteroidales bacterium | reverse complement strand
GGTTTATAGTCGGCAAATGTAAAGTTACGCAAATAAGTAATAATTCCGTTTTTAGTAATTGCTATTGAAGGGTGCTTTAAGCCATTAAAAGTTGTTGTTTTTACAAGAGTGTAATGTATCATGTCCTCAAAAATAATTTCTTCACCAATTTTTAATTCATGATCGAATTGCCAACTTCCCATAAAATCGCCTGCAAGACAACTGTTACCGCCCAAGCGGTAGATATTTTCACCCTCACTGTCGTTTTCTACAATTTTTGCACCACGCACCGCAGGCATATAAGGCATTTCAAGGCAATCCGGCAAATGACAGGAGAATGAAATGTTGAGTATAGCTGTTTTAATTCCACTGTTCTCAACAATATCTTCTACTCTTGCCAGCAGATACCCCGTTTGCCAAGTAAAAGCACTACCCGGCTCAAGATATACCGTTAAATGAGGATGCCGTTGCTTGAACTCTTTTAATGCGTTTACGAGTGTTTCTGTATTATAGTCTTTGCGTGTTACTAAATGACCGCCGCCGAAATTTACCCACTTTAAGTTAGACAGATATTGCGAAAATTTTTCTTCAAACGCTGCAATTAGTTTTGCGCTTGCTTCTGCTGACGATTCGCAAAGGGTGTGGCAATGCAAGCCTTCTATTTGCGGCGGCAACTGTGCTGGCATATCTTCTTTCTTAATTCCCAAACGAGAGCCTTTGCCTGTCGGGTTATACAGTTCTGTTGTAACTTCGGAATATTCCGGATTTACACGCAGTCCCGCCGAAAGTTCTTTTATTTGTGAGGTAAATCTTTCAAATTGCTGCAAAGAATTAAACGTAATATGGCTGCCGTATTTTACAAAGTCAGAAATATTTTCATCTGTATAGCATGGCGAAAAAACATGTGCAGGTGTGCCGAATTCCTCATACACCAACTGCGCTTCCCAAGGTGAACTTGCCGTAGCTTTATTAAAACCGTAACGTTTGAAAATCGGGAACGCCTTCCAAAAAGCAAATGCTTTTAATGCAACTATAAATTCCACTCCCGCTCTCTTGCGCACATCGTCAATTATAGACAAGTTCTTTTCAAGCAACTCCTCTTGCAAAACATAGCAGGGATTCGGAATACTGCAAAAAGCGGCTGCATTCAAAATCTCCATTGCCCGCTCTTTATCCGCCTGCAATTGAACTTTCAATTCCTCTACTGAGTTGAATTTCTTTTCATCCCTGATTCTACCCACTATTTCTATTTTCAATTCAGAGCCGTAAATATCCTCATCAAAATCAAAAATATTCACCTCTACAATAATTCCGTCACCTGTTGAAGCACCGTATATCTGCGAAGCAGTACCAACATTCATCATTCCATTATACCACGCATCACAGAATAAAATCCGCACTGCATAAACTCCCACATCAACACCTTCCGTAATATCAAGATTTGCGGTCGGAAATCCGATAGTCCTTCCCAATCGCTTACCGCTAACAACTTTGCCTTTTAACGTCATATTATTATACAAAAGCGAGGATATGCCTGCACAGCACATCCCCGCTATATTTAAGATTTGCAGTAATTATTCTACAACAATTCCGAAAGGCATGCGCGCGTAAACTTGCATCTCGTCTGTCTCCTGCACTTGTTGCAGTGCCTTATACATTGCAGCACCCTCTAAACCTAATGTGCGTGCAAGTTCCTTCTGCAAACGTGCATCTGACGACTGCCCCAAAAGTTCCATAAACTGTGTCATCGGATCTTTCTTTTCGGGATATTCACTAATGCGGTATTCGGTAATTTCAGCAAGTTCCGCAGCACCTTTAATTGCTGCATTAAGTCCGCCAAGTTCGTCAACAAGACCTATGCGCAAAGCATCAACACCTGTCCAAACTCTGCCCTGACCAATTGAATCAATATATTCAACCGTTTTTCCGCGACCTTCGGCAACTTTAGATATAAAGCCAAAATAAACATCTTCTATACTTTGTTGGTAAGTCCCTCTCTCGTAATCGGTCAATTGACGAGTAATATTTCCCATACCCGAATTTTCGTTTGTCTTAACTTCATCAAAAGTAAGACCTACTTTGTCGGTTAAAAGTTTTTGAGCATTGGGTATCATTCCGAAAACACCGATACTGCCTGTTAAAGTTGTTGGGTCGGAATAAATTTTATTTGCTGCGCAGGAAATATAATAGCCACCGCTTGCAGCATAAGTGCCATAAGAAGCAACAACCGGCTTTTTTGCCTTTGCTTCAAGAACGGCACGGTAAATAATATCAGATGTAAGAACGCTGCCGCCGGGAGAATTTACCCTCAAAACAATCGCTTTTACATTCTTGTTATTCGCTGCTTTTTTTATTGCATTACTTATATTTTCCGTTCCGATTTCGCCTACACTTCCTTTCCCCATTCCAACTTCACCCTGCGCATAAATAACTGCAATACGGTCTTTTGTTTTTTCTTTCTTTTCTTCTTTTACGGCTGAGTTATATTTTGCAATAGAAACAAGGTGCATGTCTTTCAATACAGTGTCATTGAAATAATCACGCTCCATAAACTGATCTACAATATTATTGCAAACAAGAGTTTTTTTGTTGAATGAAAGCAGGCTGTCTGCAATCTCATTTACTCTTTCAGGAGAAAGATTTCTGCCTTCTGCAATACCCAAAACTATTTCATGCCACATTGAATTTGCAAGTAAGGTGTATTGTTCACGATTTTCATCACTCATTTTTTCATTGATAAAGGGCTCTACTGCACTTTTGAATTTTCCGTGACGAATAATCTGCATTTCTACGCCCACTTTATCCATAAGTTTTTTGAAAAACTGTAACTGCAACCAGATACCTTTTAATTCTACCGCACCTTCATTTTGAATATAGATTTTATCGGCAACACTCGCAAGATAGTATCCGGTTTGCGAATACACTTCACCGTAAGCATAAATAAATTTGCCTGACGAATCTTTAAAGCATTTTAAGGCATCGCGCACTTCCTGCATTGTTGCTGTTCCCTGACTTGCACCAATACCTGCATCAATAACGATACCTTTTATCTTATCATCATTTTTTGCTTTGCATATTGCGTCCAACACGTTCTTGAGAGAAATACTTTTTTCCGTTGCATTTCCCATTAAAGCAGAGTTAAATCCTGCCATAATATCCTCATTCGAATTATCAACTATCGGTTGAGAGAGTTTAATTTCAAGGACTGATCCGTCCTTTACTTTTTCAACCTTTTCGGATGACGCCATACTGCCGGCTATCACCGCTATAAACACAAAGATTGAAACCAAAGCGAAAAGCACCATTCCAAAAAACGATGCAAACATTCTTCCAAAAAATTTTTTCATAATATTATCTTTTTAAATTATACAATTCACTACTTACATCTGCTGTCTAAGCATCTTAAAGTATCCCCAAACATATAACGCCAAAATAATTAACGGCGCAATGATATATCCGTTAAACAACATGTCAAAAACAGAAGAGCCTTCCATTTGCACGGAAACATGCTTTTCCTGCCCCACTGTCACTTGTTGTGAAAAATAAACAAAAGTTATTATTGATGCCGTTATTGATAAAAATACACTAGTACAAAGCACTGTTAAAACAGTTTTCCAAAGTTTTTTCTGTTTGAAAAAAAGCACTCCCCATATTGCTATTGCCTGAAAAACCATAAGCGATAAATAACTTGCAAAAAATTCTTTCAGCGAAAACCATACAGCATTTAACGGAGTATTGCCGATAATGCAAACCACTATGTTTAACAATGTGGGAACTGCAATCAACAACACCGGAACAAACACAACGCATTGAATTAACATAACAGCAAACTTCTCAACACTGCTTGCGGGAAGCATTGTTAAAGATACGCCCTGTACGGAATTAAAAAGATGTTTGTACATCATAAAAGGTGCAACAAAAACAAGTATGCCGAAAAGCAATCTGTACTGACCAATATCAATAAATCGCAAACTTGGTTCCGATGTTCCGACAACCTGCGTAATAACCTGCTGTACAATAAAATTCATCCAAATAAAATGAATAAAGTATGCTCCGCCGATAATAGAAGCAAGAATTACATAGGCATTTTTATTGCGTAATAATTCAAAGCGGAGTAATTTTAAGAGATTGTTCATTTCTATACTTGCAAAGAAAATTTATTTCAAAAATGTATTTTCAAAAACGGCTTTATTTTCTATCGCCATATTAAAAAGTGCTTCCAAATTCAGTTTGTCATTTTCAAGCACGGCGTTGTTGCTTAACGCGCCATTTAATGCACTGTTTAACGCGCCGTTTGAAAATTTTTCTTTTATTTCTTTCACAGAATTATTCAGCAAAATACGATTATATTCCATTATAATTATCGGGTCAATAATATCTTCAACCTCCCTTACTTGATGAGTTGATATTATAATTGTTTTGCCAGCTGCATTATTGGCAAACTCCAAAAGCAACCGCCTGAAAACAGTCTTTGACGGAATATCAAGTCCGTTAGTCGGCTCATCTAAAAGAAGTACGGGAGTGTTGCACGCCAAAGCAAAAGACAACAACGCTTTTTTTCTGTTGCCATGTGAAAGTGCATTCACAGACATGTGAGGATTTACACCAAATTCCGACAAGCAATATTCAAAATTTCCTCTACTGAAATCAGGATAAAAAGGCGCATACATTTCTGCATACTTCTGAATATTTTTTTCAATACTTTCTATGTTTTCCGGAAAATAATATATCTGTGAAAGAAATTCCGCACTACGATTGCGAGGGTTAAATCCATTAACTTCTATCTTACCCTGCTTGGGAAACAAAAGCCCTGATAACAAACGTAAAAAAGTGGTTTTGCCTACTCCATTTTCGCCAAGCAATCCGCAAATATTACTATTGCTGTTTACCTCGTTTCCTATCTCAATATTTAGATTGTCAAATATCGGCGAGCCACCTTTACTGTACTTGAAAGAGAGGTCATTTGTCTTTATCATATCTTTGCGAAGATACGATTATGTCAAGAAAAAAACAAACAAAAAATTTATAAATTTTAAGAAACAGTCAGTATTGATTATATAAAACTTACAACATTTTTTTCTTAAAAAACATATTTTCTTTGTTTTTTCGGTTTTGAATTCGTTATATATATAGGAGAGAAAGTTCAATATAGAAAATTTATTCTTATGAAACCGGCATTTATAATTATTGTTTTTATCACACTCAACACAGTTCAAGCACAACGTATAGCATTTTGGAATGTTGAGAATTTTTTCGATTGTATTAACGACAGCACAAAAAACGATGACGATTTTACTCCCTTTGGCATTAAGGCATGGGGGCGAAAAAAGTACGATGCTAAATGTATTGCACTTTACAAAGTTATCGCCGCAATAAACGCGGAAAAACCACTGTTTGCTCTTGGGCTTGCAGAGGTTGAAAATTCCCGCGTGTTAAGGGACTTATGCAAAGGTACTCCTCTAAGATTTTTGAATTTTGACTTTATACATCATGAGGGGAGCGACCCACGCGGAATTGACGTTGCTTTTCTTTACAGACCTGAGTTTTTACAAGTGGCAAGTTCCCACTCTATTTCTATTGACAATGTTCCACACACCAGAGATATACTTTATATAAAAGCAATAGCAACCGATACGCTGCATATTTTTATCTGCCATTTTCCATCAAAATTCGGCGGTGCACTTGAAACCGAAATAAAACGTTATTACGCAGGACGCACTTTGCGACACTGCATAGACACTATTCTTGCAACAAATAATAATGCGCGAATTATTGCTATGGGGGATTTTAATGGCGAGCCTGACGAGAAACCTTTATACGAAAGCATCGGCTATGACTATAACAACCCGAATTCCCCTATCACAAATCTTATGCTTCCTTACGTCAACAAACAGGGCTCACATAAATATCGCGAGAAATGGAGCATCATAGATCATATCATTATTACAAAAAATTTTCTCCCCAATAAAGCATATATCTTTGACCGTCCATTTTTGCTAATACCCGATAAAAACTATATGGGACAAAAAGTATTTCGCACTTACAATGGTCCTCGCTACCTTGGAGGATACAGCGACCACCTGCCTGTCTATTTTAATTTTTGAGATTCGGAACTTTTACCCACCTGTTTCCCGATTTAACTATATAGATGCCTTGCGGCAAAGATGAAATACCTTTCCACGTTTCCACAACCGATCTCGCAACATTTTTATATACCAGTGTTCCGACAACACTATAAACATACCAGGTTTTTCCAACGCTCAAACCGCTAACATTTAAAATCCCGTTTTGTATCCATGCCAAGAGTGACATCTCATTAAAATCATTGTCATCAACATCTACACCTAAAAGCGGAATAATTGTAATTGAAAATTGTGCAGTATCGCTGCCTGCATCATTGTCCGCCCTTACGGCAAACACATAAGTACCTGCAACTGTCGGAACACCTGAAATAATACCGTCTTCAAACAAACTTAATCCGTCCGGCAACATACCGTTTCCCAAACTCCACGTAATAACGCTATCGCCTTCTGCGCTTAAAACTGCATAGTATTCATTATTTATGGTATCATTCGGCAATGAGTTTGTTGTAATAGTCGGCGGAACAAGTTCGGGTTTATCAGGAACTAATCCCTGCCATCTCAAAACGGGAAAACGACCTTCGACAATAGCCCACGCATTAGAAAAATGCGCAATATCTTCCGACCAATTATCAATATTAGTAAAAAAGTCTTCTGTTTTCAATTCTTCATGTGAAATTTGAGAGCCATCATACACTCCGCTTTCTCCCTCCATAATCACATGACTTCCTGCATAACAATGGTTAAATTCCAAACTGTCGGCATTACTTTCTCCCAATATTTTACTGCCCGTGCCTGAAATTAAGCCTCCGGCAACAAAACAATCCGTAACCTTTGCAGAAGAATGATGTACGAAACCTATCAATCCTCCAACTCTCCTATGTCCTGTAACATTATTAATGGCGTAACAATACCGAACACTGCCGCCATAATATAATTGTCCCAACAATCCACCCACAAATCTGCTTGAACTGTGTACTTCCGCATCTGCATAGCAGTTTTCAATGCTGCCTCCGGCAAACCAGCCGGCCAAACCTCCCACATGCAACTGTCCTACTACCTTACCTTTGGTGTAACATTGATTTATATAACTATTCCAATATGAATATCCAACCAAAATGCCGATATAATTATCACCCTTGACGCTATCACCGGCTGCCACTTCTACTCCAAGACTGTCAATAGTAGCATTTTCTATAACTCCAAACAGTCCTATATAAAAATTCCTTGCATGATTTGAATCAGGGATGCTTCTATTTATACGCAAACCTGAAATAACATGTCCACCACCATGCATATAGCCCTTAAAGGCATAACGGACATTTCCTAAAACTCCCGCACACTTCCCTATGGGCAACCAGCCTAAACTATTGCCCTTTAAAAAATCAGTAAGATCAATATCATTCATAATACGGTAATGCTTGCCTTCCGTGCTGTTTGCATTTTCCATACTCGTATTAACATACAACGCCAATGAATGCAACTCTTCGGCAGATTTTATCTGCCAAGGGCTGTTTTCAGAGCCACTGCCTTGCATTCCCACAGGTGGGAATAATTGCGCATTTGCGGCAATGTTGCACAAAAAAATGCTGCACAAAAACAATGTAAAATAAATTAAAATTTTATTCATTGCCGGTATTCTTTAAATGTTCTACTTTGCGTGCTTTTGCCTCCGGTAAAATAAACACGCGTACTCGTTTTGTTTTTACAGCATCGCTACTTGTTTTGGAAGCTGACGC
>JAISVE010000037.1 GCA_031271725.1 Bacteroidales bacterium | reverse complement strand
GACAAAGGCTTTGTTACCGATATGGGGGCAGTTACGGTTGATACGGGCGTATTCACGGGACGGTCACCAAAAGATAAATACATTGTAAAGGAAGAAGGCTCCGAAGAAGAAAAACATGTTTGGTGGGCAAACGCCGCTCCCGGCAAAAAATCATCAGACAACAAAGCTCTAAGTCCCGGAATGTGGAAAAAACTCTACAATATTAGTGCGTTGCAATTGAGCAATAAAAAACTTTATGTGCAAGACGGCTTTGTGGGTGCGAACGAAAACACCCGCATAAAAATCCGTGTTATTACAGAAGTTGCATGGCAGGCGCACTTTGTAAAGAATATGTTTATCCGTCCGTCAGAAAAGGAACTTGCGGAGTTTACGCCCGATTTTGTTCTGCTTAATTCTTGCAAGGCAAGCAATCCGGAATTTAAGGAAGACGGTATGAACAGTGAAGTTTTTGTTGCCTTTAATCTTGCAGAAAAATGCGCTGTTATCGGCGGTACATGGTATGGCGGCGAAATGAAAAAAGGTTTGTTTTCCGTTATGAATTACTTCCTGCCCCTTGCCGGAATGGCATCCATGCACTGTTCGGCAAACCAGGGTGCAAATGGTGACACCGCAATCTTTTTCGGCTTGTCGGGCACGGGAAAAACAACACTTTCTACCGACCCGCACCGCAAACTTATCGGTGATGACGAGCACGGCTGGGACGATGACGGTGTTTTCAACTTTGAAGGCGGTTGCTATGCAAAATGTATTAACCTCAGCAAGGAAAATGAGCCCGATATTTACGGCGCAATAAAGCGTGATGCACTTTTAGAAAACGTTGTTTATGACGAAGCAACAGGTAAAATTGATTTCGCAAGCGCAGCAAAAACCGAAAACACACGTGTTTCTTATCCGATAGAGCATATTCAGAATATTGTTAAACCTGTTTCAAAAGGCGGGCACCCTTCAAAAGTTATCTTTTTAACAGCCGATGCTTTTGGCGTATTGCCTCCCGTTTCACGTTTAAACCATGGTCAAACACAATATCAATTTTTAAGTGGTTACACCGCAAAGGTTGCCGGTACGGAACGCGGAGTTAAAGAGCCGACCCCAACTTTTTCGGCTTGCTTCGGCGCGGCGTTTTTGCTCTTGCATCCCACAGAATATGCACGCGAATTAGTAAAGAAGATGGACTTGCACGGCTCAACCGCATACCTTGTAAATACCGGCTGGATAGGCGGCCCTTACGGCGTAGGCAAACGTATTGACATACCTTCCACACGCGCAATTATCAACGCAATTCTTGACGGCTCTTTAGACAAAGCGGAAACAGAGCAGGTTCCTGTATTTGATTTGGCTGTTCCGGTTAGCGTTGCGGGTGTTGATTCCAAACTTTTGAATCCTCGCAACTATTGGGCAGACGCTTCCGCTTGGGATGCCGCTGCCAAGAACTTGGCGCAAAAGTTTATCGACAACTTCACCAATTTTACCGATAATGAGGAGGGCAAGGCACTTGTTGCCTTTGGCCCGAAACTTATCTAAAGCAGTCATCTGCTTCGAAAGTTATTGCTTCGCAATTAAATCGCTCGTGCTCGGCATAGTCAAAACAAGTTTTGCCTCTGCTCTCGCTTAATCGCGATTTTGTCTGCACTCGAATATTCGGTCACGTACCATTAGTACGCTCCCTTATATTCTCGTTTGCCGCCTCGCATATGACTACTTTATATAAGTTTAATAGTAAAAAAGCCGTTTGGAAAATAATTCAAGCGGCTTTTTCATATACAAGTCCTATCTTTGTGAAAATTTTCGTGAAAAATGAAAAAACAAATTTCGGTTTATGAAGTTTCTGTTGCAATAATTATAGTTATTGCCTATTTGTTTTTTCCCAATAACAATCCGCTAAATGACTCTGTGCACTATGCTGCGGCTGTTAAATGGGGTGCCGATTTGTTCGACAGCCACCATTTGTTATACAAGAGTTTTAATTTTTGCATTTATGGCATAGTGAAATTTTTCTTTTACAATGCAGATGCTATTAAAGTCATGTCTTTAGTTAATGCTCTATTTGCCTTGGCAAGTTTATGGCTGCTGCGCAAAATAGTTAAAAACAATATTCTTGTGCTTTTTGTTGCAGCCTGTTTTGGCGTAATGCGCTTTGCCGTAGAGGCGGAAACATATATTATTCCGATATTCTTTTCTCTGCTTGCTTCGTGGTTTTATTTAAGGTTTTTGTTAATGAGGCGAGCATTGTATTTATTTTTTTGCGGTACTTTTATTTGTATTGCCTGCCTCTTTCATCAAATACATTTATTTTGGGCGATAGGATTATTTGCAGGCGTTTTAATGACAGGTGGCGCACGTTTTCGCAATCTTGCAGTTTTTGTACTTCCGGCATTATTAGTGCCAATCACATACTCCTTAGTGCTGGTATTTTATCTTAAAGAACAACTCAATCTCACAAACCTGATACACTTCGCCGCCTCATACTATTTTTCCGACAGCGCGGAAACAAGCGTAGGCATGTTGAACATTCTAATAACTCCCGTAACTTTTTTCAGAACTTTCTTTCAAGTACACGGCACAATTGTTCAAGTGTTAAAATTAGTTCCCGTTTTTTATGCGGTAATTCCGCTTGTGTTGTTTTTAGTGTTTATGTTTTTGATAAAGTTTTTTAAGACCGTAAAACTTGGCAAACTTCGCAATGCTCAACAACCGGAGCGTAACTTTATACTCACCCATATAATTATTTTTATTTTGCAATTTGCCTTTGCGTTTTATTCTCATGGAAATTCAGAATTTATGGTAATGTTGCCTTTTTTGCTTGTAATATTCATACGCTCAATATTCGATTTTAATATTGTTGCAGTAAAATATATCACGGCAGCAATGCTTGTGTGGAATTTTTTCTTTGCGGTTTTTCCGAATAATTATTTCGATTACCAAAACAACAAAGCACTTGCAGAATTTGTGAGTCAACAACCGGAAAAAACTTTCATATTAAAGGATAAATATGCTGTTGAAGGAGCATATCTTTATCAAACAGGAAAAATACCCGATAAATTAGTAAACGCCTACAGTGAAGATAATTTGAAATTTATACCGGACAGCAGCATTGTTTATACAGATGTCTTTTCAAGAAAATTGCCCTACAACAGAGTAAATTTTGTAGGTTTGGAAAGCAGCAAAAACTTAAAATTTCAAAATCACATAAAACATTTTTCTTCCGATTTCGGCGGTTTCTACATAGACGAAGCGATTTTTGCCGGACATAATCGTAACTTAGAAGGTTATGAGTAGAGTGTCCAAATTATTGTGCGGAGGTGTTGTTGCAAGTATTTTGTTATCAATGCTACTCACGATATTACCGCAGCAGGCGAAGGCACAATTTTACACGGGCAGCAACTTGACATTCGGGCGCAAGCGCATTCAATACGAAAGTTTTTTTTGGACATTTTATCGCTTTAACGGCTTTGATGTTTATTTTAACCGCAAAGGCAAAAACCTTGCCTTGTACACCGCTTCATACGTGCAAAACCACTTGGCGGAAATGGAAGAAAAAGTAGGTGTTGAAAGCAGTATAGGAATGAAGTTTATTGTCTTTAATCGCCTCACCGATTTTAAGCAAAGCAATATCGGTTATGTTGATGATATGACCGAAAGCAGCCGCAATACAGGCGGTGTTACGCATTTTGCGGACAACAAGGTTTTTCTTTATTTTAACGGAAGTTATGTTGAGTTTGAACGGCAAATTCGTGAGGGTATTGCAGAAATGCTCGTTTCACAATCTTTGAATGGCAGTGTCGGTAAACAGATGGCAAACTCTTATACTTCCGACTTGCCTTATTGGTTTAGGGCGGGACTTTCTCTGTATTTTTCGAGGGAATGGGATGTTAGCGATGACGAAAAACTTCAGGCGGCAATAAAGAATAAAAGTTTTTTGAATATATCAGACCTTGAAGGCGATGAAGCGCGTTTGGCAGGTTTTTCATTCTTTCATTTTGTAGCGGAAAAATACGGGCACAGCACAGTTTCCCGCTGCCTTAATGTTGCTTCGAGAGCAAAAACAATGAAGAAAACTTTTGAAAGAACGTTTAACAGAAAGTTTTCCGAAATGGAAAAAGAATGGATTGGTTATTACAGGGAGCAGGCAAAAGAATTCACGCGCCCTGAAAGTAATTTGCCGGTAGTAGAAAAAATCTCACGTACAAAGAAGAAAAACAGTACTTACGGCAACATTGTGTTTAACGACAAATATACCGCTTATGTGCGCAATCATTTAGGGCGGGCAACGGTTTGGGTTTTGGACAGTAATAATCACCGCCGTTGTGTTTACCGCATAGGTGCGTCAATAAACGACTATCCCGATTATTCATTCCCAATTCTTGCCTGGCATCCGAATGGACATCAATTAAGCATTATTTCCGAAGAAAAAGGGCGGACAATGCTAATTATGCACGATATGGAAGTCAAGCGCAGACGGGACAGGAAAATGCGTTACAATCTTGAAATTTTTGAAAAGATAAACTCCTTTACTTTTACTCCGAACGGCAGGGAAATAGTTTTTGCAGGCGTATCGAACGGTGCTTCGGATATATTCCGCTTTCATCTTGGTGCGGGAACTTACAAGCAAATTACAAATGATTTGTATGACGATTATGAGCCTTTAATAACTTTTGACGGAAAAATTGTTTTTTCATCAAACCGTCCTGACGACACTTTGCGGGTAGGGGAAAAGTTTATGTCTGCACCGTCTTTCGGCACAAGGAAAAAACTTTATATGCCTTTGTCGCAAAAACTTTTGCAACCCTTGGTTAACGATGCGTTTATGCCCCGATTAACTGAGCTGCCTTCGGCAGGCGGCAGTAGCGGGAGCGGCAGTGATGGTGCTGACGGTGTTGCTGCGGGCGTTTTTTACCTTACGGACGAAAACGGAATTACCAATATCGGCTATGGAGAATTCGGCAGGGAAATTTCGCATATAGACACGGCGATACACTACAAGACAACCTTTGCCGCAAAAACCGTTACCGACCTTTCGCCGGGCTTAAAGGAGATTGCCGGCATTTCGACAGGGGGCAGCGCGCCGCGCTACCGCGCGGCGGCAAGCGGGCTTGGGGCTGCCGAAGCCGGCAACAGGGCAATAGCGAACAGCGGCATAATAACCGACAGCAGAGCGGGCGGGGCTCAGGTGGGCATAGTCGCTCTTACCGAAAAAGGCTACCAACTCTCGCTCGCGGACGCCGAAACCCTCGCCGAACAGCCCGCCCGCCAAAACAAGCCAAGCCCACTTGCGCGCAAACAGCGCGCGCTGCCCCCCTCCGCAACGGCAGACAGCAGCAAAACACCCGAAAAAAAACAGCCTAAACGCCTGCGCCTTTACAACGCCCGTCCGGAAGACATTGCAGAAACTACAGCCTTTGATAAGTACCTTCAAGAAAAAAGATTTCTCTTAACCGCCCCTGCGGAAAACGCAACAACACCCGCCGGCACAGACCCGCAATCCGCGTCCGCCCTCTTGCTCACAGCCCAAGAAGCCCCAAAAATCCCGGAAGCCCAAGACAGCATCGACACAAAAATCCCCCCGAAACAATATACCTACGATGTAGAATATTCAATAAACGAAGCAACAACACAACTTGGTTTCGATTTTCTTTCTGCCGGTTATCAGGCATATTCGGGCAATAACGGTCCCATATACCTCAATCCGGCAATGAGCGCGCTAACAAAAATCGGGATGTCCGACCTTATGGAAAACCACCGCATAATCGGCGGTTTCGGCATCGGTTACGACCTTTCAAACACGGAGTTTTTAATTTCCTACGAAAACCTTGAACGCCGCCTGTCGCACCAAATCATACTGCACCTTGCAAACACCACCGATGAAACCGACATTGCCACCAGCACCCGCAACCGTTCATACACCACCCACTATGTAGCGAAATATCCGCTCAACCCCGCAAATATGATAAAAAGCTCTGTTTTCGGACGTTTAGACCAGATTGTTTATAGAGCAACATCACCCATCGCCATTGCGAAAAAAAATGATTATGTTTTACGGCTCGGTTTGCGCGGCGAATGGGTTTACGACCACAGCCGTTACATTATGCCGAACATCTACAACGGCTTCCGTTCAAAGGCTTGGATAGAGTATTACCAAGGGGTTTGGGGCAAAAAAGACAATCTTTTTGTAGTGGGTTTTGATGCTCGTTATTATAAAAAAATCTACCGCACATTTATTTGGGCATCGCGTTTTGCAACTTCGACTTCATTCGGACAGTCAAAACTTATCTACTATATGGGAGGCGTTGATAGCTGGATGCTTCCAAGTTTCAGCCAAGAGATGCGTATAAATGATAAAATGGATTACGCCTATCAAACCTTGGCTACCAATATGCGCGGTTTTCCTCAGAATATCCGCAATGGCAACACCTTTGCTGTTATAAACACCGAGCTGCGCTGCCCGATAGTTCAGATGTTGTCGAAAGAGCCTGTCGGCTCTGCATTTTGGCGCAATTTAATGGTAGTTGCGTTTGTTGATGTCGGCAGTGCATGGGCAGGGCTTAATCCCTTTAGTAAAGACAATACGTATTACAAAAAAGTGATAGAAAACGGACCCATAACAATTGAATTGGAACGCAACGCCTATCCCTTTGTTGCCGGTTTCGGCGCAGGATTGCGGGCTCAAATCGGCGGTTATTCATTACGCCTTGACTGCGCTTGGGGTGCCGCCGACTACATGGTTTCCCGCCGTCCCAAGCTACACTTCTCTCTCGCCACCGACTTCTAACAGTTTTAAAACCTGCCCCCTCATTTGCACCACGTGTTCCGGTGGCGTAAGAAGACAATCAGGTTTGCGAACAGGTCGAGAAAAATGTAAAATTTCAGCATTTTTAGTCAAAAAAAGCGCATAGAAACAAGATTAAATAATTCATATAGTGAAAGTTACACAACAACAGAAAGTCTCTCATTATTCTTGGGGCACGACAAGTCGGGAAAAGCCGGCTCATTCAAGGGAAAATCCTGATTTAACGTCATTTTTTGTAAATTTACAGGCTACAATAAAAACAACAATCAAACTAAATGAAAAAACTATTAACAATACTTGGTATTATACTTGCGTTTGCAGCAGCAAGCCAAGTGAATGCACAATATCGGGCAACAATCCTTAAAGAGAGCCTGCTTAATCAGGAAAGTTTTAACAAGTTTAACGTAATTAGCGTTAAGGGCAGTCAAACATGGAGAGTTGACACTCGGTACGGCGCGGTTATGAGCGGAAATTACAACGAGCAAAACTACAATAACGAAGATTGGCTTATCAGTCCGGAACTAAACCTGTTAGACAAGGAAGATGTGAAATTTTCATTTCAGCATACACGAGGAAATAGAGATGTTATGTGGGTGGGAGTTGCCGAGGGATGGTACAAAGTTTTTGCAACAGATCATTTCACAGGCGATATAGCAACAACGAATTGGGTGGAAATACAAAACATACCACATGAAATAACGCGTGCCTGGGATTTTGTTTCATCCGGCGAACTTGAGTTTCCCCAATCAACAATATCGGCACATACCCGTTTTGCTTTCCGCTATATTAGCGACAGTACACAAAGTGCAACATGGGAGATAAAAAATGTAGAAGTTACACGTAACGATACTGTGACTCCTCCGCCAATACTGCCGCCGACCCCCTATCCGGACAGTGTTTTGAAAATCACAACATGGAATACCGAATGGTTGGGCTGTGAGAACAGCGGACCGCAAGACGAAGAATTACAAATCAGGAATGTTGCAGATGCTATCAAAGCCATGAAAAGCGATATTATTTGCCTGCAAGAAGTAACCCAAAGCAACCGTTATCCGTCTATAAACACACTTCTATCTTTGCTGGGCGAAGAATATGACGGAAATATAGTAACATCGGATGGAGGAGATTGCGGTCAAAACCAAGGCGTGATTTACAGAAAATCAAAAGTGCAACTCACAAATTCCCAACTGTTTTATATTGACGATAATAATTATCGGTGGAATTGGTCAAGTGGAAGATACCCAGCTCTTTACGAATTTAATGTTTTAACACAAGGAAGACAGATTCCGATACACGTGCTTAATATTCATGCCAAAGCATTTTCGGACGAAGATAGTTATACACGCCGCAAGGGAGGCTCCGAAGCACTTAAAAACATACTTGACAAAGCGGCATATAATACAAAACGAATAATTTTGATAGGTGATTTTAACGACTGGCTGATAGGAACGCAATGTACCTCTAAAAACGAAAGCCCATATAAAAATTTTATTGACGACAAAACAAATTATGCAGGGTTGACAAATAATTTGGGCTACGGGCGGCTTATAGACAATATCGTAGTCTCAAATGAACTTTTTAATAGTGTTATTTGGGACAGCATATATCAAGAAACAGATGTGCGCTACTCCATAAATAATTTCGGAAGTACCACTTCAGACCATACACCTGTTAGTGCTTTCTTTGCTTTTAACAAGAGAACAAGTGTGGAAAATCAGACATTAAACAGCCAAATAAAAGTTTTTCCCAATCCTGCAAAAAAAGAAATAATTATCCGAGGTATAGATGGCGTAAAAAGCAACTTTGAGATTTACAACATGCTTGGCGAAAGAGTTATCAAAGGCAATGTTACGGATGGCAAGGCTATAAATATTTCCAACCTGTCCACAGGAATTTATGTTATAAAGATAGGTGATTACAGAACAAAGTTTATTAAAGAGTAAACGTGAATGCACAAATATTTTTAGCAAGATTTTTAGCAATAGTAATTCTCTCTTTCTCTACGCAAATCATAAAAGCCCAAGGAGTACAGAGTGGAAATAATTTGCAACTTGCGCAAAAATATGAACAGAACGGTGAAACGGAAAAGGCACTTTCTCTCTACGCAGAAGCGTTTGAAGAAGATCAATCACCCTATATTTACGAACAATATCTTAATGCTCTTTTAAAGGCAGAACGTTTTAGCGAAGCGGAAAAAACAATAAAAATCTTTCAAAAAAAATCAAACAATCCCGCCTTGCAACAGATAGATTTGGGCTATGTTGAACTACTTAGGGAAAAAGCAACGACAAAAGCAACAACAGCAAAAGTAACAACTTCCGGAAAACGCAAAAATCAATCGCGGTTAAAGTCTGAAGAAATATTCCAAGATATTATCGACAATTTGCAATCTCCAACGGCAACATATATATTGCAGGAGTTGTCGCAAGCATTTTCCAAGCGTATTCAAACATCGGAATATTCCATAAAACTTTACCAAAAAGCAAGGGCGAACAGCAAAAACGAAGACATGTATGCCGAAGAACTTGGCATGTTGTATCGTCAAAACGGGGAAGTAGAAAAAATGCTTGATGAGTTTATCAAAGTCTTGAAAAAAGCCCCCCAAAAACAGGCGCAGATAGAGGAAAACATTCAAGTTTTTATCGGAACAAATCCGGAAAAGCAACAGGAAATAAGAAAAATTTTGCAGTTAAAAATGCAAAAAGAGCCACAGGGCAAAACCGTTCAAACCCTTTATATATGGGCATTGTGGCAAGAAAAAATGTTTGAGGAAGCATTAAAACAATCTATCGATTTTAGTGTAAAATTTAATGATGGCGGTGAAAAAATTTTTGAAACAGCATTCTTATCAACAAAATCAGAAGATTTCATAACAGGTGAAAAGGGTTTCAAATACTTGATAGAACACAATGGAGGAGTAATGGCACAAAGAAGTAAAATGGAGCTCTTAAACCTCTACTTTACACAGATAGAAAAAGAACAAACACGTGATAAAGAAAGAATAGAAAAAATAAAGAATGAGTATAAAATACTTTTTTCCGAAATGGAAAAAAATTCAAGAGTATTGCCCGTAGCGCGCAACCTTGCCCGCATATATGGGTATTATTTGCATGATTTGGACAGCGCAGAAGCACTTCTGAATAATGTTCTGCAATGGGCGGGTATCAACGAAGAAGAAAAGGCACAGGTAAAATTAGACCTTGCCGATATTTTACTTTTTTCGGGAAAGGTTTGGGACGCTACCTTGCTTTACGGACAAGTAGAAAAAGATTTTAAGCAAAACAATATCGGCTTTTATGCAAAGTTGCAAAATGCCCGTCTGTTTTATTATATAGGGGAGTTCGCGTGGGCAAAATCGCAGCTTGATGTGTTAAAAGCCGCAACTTCAAAAGTTATTGCAAACGATGCAATGGAGCTTTCACTTTTTATAAAGGAACATCCAAGTTACGACAGTTCATACTATGGATTGGAAATTTTTGCAGAGGCTGATTTTTTGGCACATCGCAAGTTGTATGTAGAGGCATTGCAGGTTTTGGACACCCTGCTTACATCGCCCTTTGAATACGACCTTTTTGATGATGCCCTTTATAAAAAGGCAGAGATATACGTTGCGCTTGATTCCACACAAAAAGCAATACGGGTTTTAGAGCAGGTTAGCAATAATTATCCGGAATCAATTATTGTTGACGATGCACTTTTTTTAATGGCGGAACTGTATGAGAGAACACCGGAAACAACTATAAACGGCAAAACATACAAAGAATTGGCAATGGAGGCGTATGAAAAACTTTTTATGGATTATAGCGGCTCATCTCTTGCAGTTATAGCAAGAGAAAGGTATCGATTATTAAGAGGCGACAGTCATGCAAAAGAAGAACAGCCTTCACAAGGAGTAGAAACAATGCCAAGAATGTAATCATGACTCACGACTCACAAAAAAATGAACAAAACACACAAAATACTCAACCATATCTA
>JAISVE010000149.1 GCA_031271725.1 Bacteroidales bacterium | reverse complement strand
TCGGGTTTATCTATCGGATTACAAAAAAACAAGGTTACAGATTTTTCACTCAGCGGTTGCTTAAATATCCCCCCGTTTGGCACAAGTTCGTTGCTGCCCTATACCACGAGCTATGATGCCACTAACGAGCGGTATATATTCCGCGTAAACGTTCAGGGCAATTACAAATTCCCTGCACTTCACAGCACATTGACCTTAAACGAACTATCGTCAATAGAAGTTCAATATAAAGACAAAGGTATATATCCCATTATCACCGCTCACGGCAAACTCAGTGTTGACGCGCCGCTGAATGAGAAAGACAGTACAAAAAAATTCAGTGTTCCCGATATAGCTTTTGAAAACTTAAAAATCAGCCGTGAAGCTCCATATTTTGATGTAGGCTATGTTGGTGTAGATGGTGAAATAAGGTCTCCGAATATTGGTGGTTTTGAAATCGGGATTGATGACATACGCAGTTTCAAGGCTGATGATGGAGCTTCAGGGATAGCTTTTGTTGGTAATGTATCTCTGGGCAAAGATCCTGTTGCTCTTAACGGCGAAGTCGGCATACAACTTTATGGAGATTATGTGAAGTGGAAGTTTAAGAAAATTGAGATAGACAAGGTTCGTGTGTCTTATAAGTCTAAACCTTTTTCTATAGAGGGTGGTGTATGGTTTAAGGATGGCGATGCTATTTACGGCGATGGTTTTCGAGGTGATGTAAAATTTGAACTTATTGAAAAATTTAAATTAGATGCTGTAGCAATTTTTGGTAAGAAAGATGACTTTCGTTACTTTATGGTTGATGTTTTTCTTGAGATTCCTCCTAGTCCCGGTCTTCCTGTTGCTCCGGGCGTTTCTTTTTACGGCTTCGGCGGTGGTCTTTACAGCAAGATGCAGCAGACGGGCAAGTCTAATGACCCCGTTGCTTCTTCTGCTGCGAACAGCGATTTTGGCAAGTCGCTTTCCGAAATAACATATCTTCCTGACAAAAAAGTTGCTTTTGGTCTAATGGCTTCCACAAAGTTTTCTTTGCAGGGTAGCCCTCAGGCAGCCAATGCAAAAGTAGGTCTTGAAATGCAGTTTAACAATCATGGCGGTTTGAACTTTGTTCAGTTGCGCGGTGATTTGGCATTTATGGATATGCCTGACAAGTGGGGTTCAATGGCTGACAATATAGTTTCCTACGTTAGCAAATTAAACGAAAACACCGCAAATGGTGTTCCTAAGAAGAGGACAAAATCTGAATTGGAAAAGACTGTTCCTGCGAATAAAAATAATTCTGCTTTGTCTGCTTCCATCCTGATGGAATACGACAATATCAACGATTATTTTAATGCGGATTTAAGCGTTTATATGAACGTTGCGGGTGTTCTCAAAGGTGTCGGTACTGATGATCGTTTGGGTTGGGCAAATGCTTATTTTGCCAAGGATGATTGGCATATATATCTCGGCACTCCAAACAATAGATTGGGCATAAAAGTTCTTAATCTTGCCGAATTAGATGGTTACTTTATGCTCGGGAATGGTATTCCGGGCTTGCCTGAAATTCCTAAGCCAATATTAGACAATCTGAGTGCCGACAAGAGGAAAAAGCTGACAGAACGCAACATTCAGCAACTTGGCTCCGGCAAGGGCATTGCCTTTGGTGCAGGTTTGCATGTTGGTTTTGATGCTTCGTTTTTGATTTTCTACGCCAAGATGAAGTTAGGCTTGGGCACTGAGTTTATGCTCACGCAGTTGAACGGTGTCAGTTGTGAGGGTATTGACGGCACTCCGGGCATAAACGGCTGGTTTGCGCAGGGTCAGGCTTGGGCTTATGTTGAGGCAGCAATGGGCTTGCAGGTAAAGATGTTCGGCAAGCAGCAACGTTTTCCGATATTTGATGTAGGTACCTATGCTTTGCTTGAAGCAAAGGGCCCCAAGCCGATGTATTTTGCCGGTGCTGTTGGTGGTCGTTACAGTATTTTGGGTGGTTTAATAAAGGGTACTTGTAATTTTGAGTTTGAGATCGGCGATGAATGTATTCCTGTAGGCGGCTCGCCCTTTGGCGAGGATGTCATTGCTCAGTTAACTCCTGCGGGTGGCAGCAGTGATGTAAATGTTTTTACTTCTCCTCAGGTTGTTTTTAATATTCCAATAGAGGTGGCAATGGATATAGATGAGGATGATGGTCGCAAGGGTACGTATCGTGCGCATTTGGAGGAGTTGCGTTTGAATTATAAGGGTGGTGCAAGTATTGCTTATACCAAGGAAATAAATGATGAGAGTACTGTTTGCATGCTTGTTCCTGATGAGCCTTTTGAGAGTCAGAAGGAGATAGAGGTTTATGCAAAGGTTAGTTTTCAGGAGAGGAAGAATAATAATTGGGTAACCGTAAAGAATGCTGATGGTTCTGTTGCAATAGAGGAGAAAAGAACATCATTCAAGTCCGGCGACAGACCGAAAGAAATTATGCCGGAACATGTTGTTTACAGTTATCCTTTGAAGCGTCAATATAATTATTATCCCAAGGAATATGCTAAAGGGTATATACTTGTGTCGGAAAATTATGCTTACTTGTTTTCGAGCGAAAAGCCTGAAGGTTTTGACCAGAAAATACGCATAAGTACAGCTGAAGGGCATAAGGTTGAGAAAAATTTTACTTATACAACGAATTCGTCTGTTGCGGGTGTAAAGTTGGAAATAAATTTTTCTTTAGAGAGTTTCAATTTTGACAACAATAAAATTTATCATTTATCCATAGTAAATGTTCCTGCTGTTGCCAATGCTTCCATGATGAGCAATATAAAACAACGCACTACTCAAATGGCTGGTGCGGGCGCAGGTGAAGTGGAAATTACTCACCGTGAGGCAGAAGGCTCTGTAGAAACTTTGAGCGAAAAGTTAATCTACAATTACGCTTTCAAAACAAGCCGCTACAACACTTTTGCCGATAAGATGCGTAGTTTTAGCAGTAACGGTTGGCGCGATCCGGTTTATGCTTTTATACATGATGTTGGTATAAATTTAGCGGAACCGGAACTCTTTGATGCTTATGAAATGGGTACGGATGGTACCGGTACCAAACTTGTAAAACTAACAGCGCAGACAGGTAATACAGATTGGTATAATCAGACATTATATAACGGAATGTATCAGTCGCAAACATATTTACAAGTTCCGAATGACAAAATTGTTATCTTGCAGTCACAAGCCCCTAATAAAAAACTCAGCGATGACGAGATAAATGTTAATGTTATAAGTGGCTATGGTAGTATAATCGGAGCAATGAGGTATCAATTGCCAAATTTCTGTGCAAAAGATTTACACCAGGTAAAAAACGATATAAGCAGGAGAATAGCAGAAGGAATAAGTGTTTCAGCGGAAGAGAGAGAAATATTAAAACAGGACTTTCCTCCCGTAGTATTTAGAGGTAATTATCCTGTAACGGCAAGTTACATATTGCCCGGAAAGAATACGGTTACTTCTAATATTACTGTCAATATATATAATCCAGTTGAAAATTAAAGGCTATGAAAACAACTTTTTATAAAACTTTGCTTTTAGGGCTACTGCTGCTTATCTGCAGAAGTGGTTTTGCACAATTTGGCGGTGGCGGAATAGGAGTTGGAGGACCGATAGGACCTGGAGGAGGATCATTGATAACTCCAGCAGATACAACGGTAGCAAAGCCGATACCGCCGGAATATCATGTAACTTATACTATAACGACAACAAATTATAATTTTTTAGAAGCTTGTGATTCTTATGATCCAAATGTCCAGTTATTTTTATCCACAGTAAACGCATTAGAAAACATGTCATTTCATATTTTAGATAATCTGTTTGGTAAAAATTATACATATATATCAGAGAGTAAACCTTCGACATTTAAATTAGTGGGAGCATTATGTGCCGGTAGTACTAGTGGTGGTGGTGGTGATGGTGGTCGCCCTATTACAGACATAAATAAAAGTTCTCCCAATAAGAGCAGTAATATTGATAATTGTCCTTGGACATGTAAAAATCCAACTACAACAATTGAAAATCATTACGTAAAAGGAATGGCTCCTATAACACAAACTATTAATCAACAAGGTTGTGGAAGCGTAGGCACTTTAAATAGTTATATTCAATGCAAAATCACAATAGATGATCCTGCTGTTATAGATAGTATTAAGTTTTTTGATTCTAAAGGAAAAGAGATTGGATATAATTATTCTTGTGATACTACAGCGTATATTATGGTGTATATAGGCAAATTTTATGGCAGTACGGCGGATTTGCAGATTTATGAACGTAGTAGTAATAGTGCCCTCACAATTGGTTCACCAAATATTTGGCGAACCATAAAAACCGTTTCCGGTAATTCGCAAAATAGGATAGACTATAGCGAAATAAAAAAATATGTAAGTCCCGGAGGGATTATTAATATCAGAACTCGAAAGGCAACATGTTTTGGTGATAAGTATTTGTACAGTACAAGTTTAGTTAATTTTTATTATCTGCCTCAAGTTAGTTTTCCTACAAATAGTGGCGGGGTGAAAGTAGATTTACCCGTTTGTTACGGTGAACCAACAACTCTAAAAATACCATATGAAGGCAATACTAAGTATAATCTTACTATAAAACCAAGGGACGGAGATGCTGTATATAACTATGCAACAGATACAGTGAAAAACAAGGAGGTAATAAATGGAGTTACTTATTTTGTAATTTCAAATAAGTTTCCGATTGGCATAGATTCATTGAAAATTGAATATAAAAATTCGCCAATAACTTCAGCTTGTCACTATGTAACGACTTTCACTGTTCCGGAAATACCGGAATTTAAGATAAAGAAGGAAGAGTTTATTAATGAAGTTACCAGTGAGGGTAATACTTATCAAGTTACTAGAGTTGGAGGTACGGGTGGGGTTGGCGTTTCTATTTCGGGCAGTTATTATAATGAATATGTTCCCCCTTATGGTATCGGAGGAAATCAACTCTATGATAGGAAAGTAAATATTATAGAAAATAATACAACAATATTTTCATTTGAATTAGAGCGGGTACGTTCCAGGGTTATATATGGTGGAAGTCAGTATGCAACAAGCGGACATGCTTCCGGATATACGGTAATAAATTTGTCTGCCGACACCCATAATATTTATGCAACTAATTCCGCAGGTTGTAAAAGTAATACTCTGTCATTAAAGTTGCGTCAGCCGGATGCAATATCTTATGACATAGCGGTAACACCACCGAAATGTTATGATGGAGCAGGCAGCGTAACAATAGATAGTATTCAAGGGGGGATTGGGGCTAAGAAGTATTCTATAAATGGTGGTGCAGGGCAGAGTTTTGATGGTAATATTACCATGAATTTACCTTCGGGAAAGCATAAGATAAGAATATACGACAATCCCGGAAATTCTACCGAAAAAGAGTTTAAAATAGATTCCGTTTCTGCTCTGGTAGCTAGTACGGTTATAACAGCACCTACATTTTACGGTGAAAATGATGGCTCTATAAGTTTTAATATAACAGGTGGCACGCAGCCTTATAAATATTCATATTACAGAATGGGTGATATTAACTATGGTGGTTATATACCTACTGCGAGTAAATTTTCATTATCAAATCTTACAAGTGGTGTGTATGTTGTTAGTATTAAAGACACAAATAATTGTGAGAAGGAGGCATTCAATGTAACCGTTCCTGATGGCAGAAAGATGAGGATAAAGAGCATTTATACTGATTATCCAAGTTGCAGCGATAGCGAGGATGGTTTTTGCATGATAGAATTGGAAAATTTTAAAGGAGCATTATCAGTAGAAAAATTATCAACAGACAAATTATTATCAGACGGATCATCAATAGACGCAGCTAAAAATGTTGGTGGAAGTGGAAATTATGTCTATTTTACAGGTTTAGTATCAGGAACCTATAAGTGTACCTTAATTGAAGACTATAATAATAAAATATATAGAATAGATACTTCTTTTATAATTCCTGAAAAGCCGCCAATAATAATTACACCAACTGTTACTGATGCAGTAACAAAGGGTAATCCAACCGGAAAAATAACAGTAGGTGCTTCGGGAGGCAATGGTGGACCTTATTATATATATATGTTATCTGAATGGGTTCAAACATACGATTCCTGCACTTTTGGCAATCTCTCGGGTGAGTATTGGGGTGGCAGGGAATATCAAATTATTGTAAGCGATTATTACGGTTGCAGTGATGATACAGTAGTGTCGGTTTTTGAGCCGGAATATCCATTAACATTAAAAGCTAGTTTAATAAAGTCTGTATCTTGTTACGGTGGAAGTGATGCTGCAGTTAGCGTTTCTGGCGGTGGTGGCTGGGGTGAATATTCTTATAGTAGAGATAATAAAACGTGGAGAAATAGTAATGTGTTTAGCGATTTATCGGCGGGCACATATAATTTTTATGTAAAAGATAAGTTAGGTGCTATAGCGAGTTCTTCAATAACTATAGCAAATCCTGCGCCTTTAAATATTACTGTTGACAGTGTTAAGAATGTAGATTGTAAGGGTGGTTTGACAGGGGCGATATATTTCAGTTTGTCCGGTGGCACGGCTCCTTATTCGTATGAAAAACTTACGCCTGCTATAGGAAAAATAACATTACAAAATAAGCAATTGATATGGGATAGTTTGTATGCAAGTGTCTATAAGTTCACGCTGAAAGACGCTTTGGGTTGCACATTAGTTTCAAATCCGGTAACTGTTACCGAGCCTGAATTATTGCAAGCAACTATTTCAGATGTTGTTCAGCCTACCTGCGGTTATGATAACGGGAGTTTAACAATAGCAGCAACGGGTGGCACTATGCCTTATATCTACAATCTTAAATCACTCAATGATTCTGTTATTTTGCCTGCTAAGCAAGCAAATGGTTCTGTTGTTTTTGACAGCCTTATCAACAAAAGTTACCAATATCAATTAAATGTTACCGACAATAACGGTTGCAATGTTGGTAACATGTATGTAAATCTTAATAAGTATATCAATCCTGTGATAGCAAAAACAGAAGTGAGTAATGCAATTTGCTTTGGCGAAAGCACCGGCAGCATATCTATAAGTGCGCTTAAAGGCAGTTCCGGAATAGATTATTTTACTCTGACAAGAAAATCTGACGGTGATATTACACAGAGCAAAGACAGTATTTTTTATAATTTGTTTGCAGACGGATATATTATGCAGGTGTTTGACACTATTGGTTGCAAATCTAATGAGATGCCTGCTGCTGTCAGTCAGCCCGACAGTTTGCGTATAGGTAATATTACTGTAGAGGATGTAATATATAAGGGTGCGCGGGACGGAATAATTTCATTTAAGGTTTTCGGCGGTAATTCCGACAGTGTAAAAGTTTACCTTAGTTCTATGGGTGAGATTTTAGAGAGTGCTAAAATAAAAAAAGATGAAGACAAAGAATTTTTTGTATCGGCGGGGCTTTATACCTTGCAGGCAACAGATAACAAAGCGTGCACTTTTGTTTCCGATACTTTGCGGGTTATTGAGCCGGCTGACAGTTTGAAAATTGTTGTTACGGAAGTCAAAGATGTGCTGTGCAAATCGGAGCAAACAGGCAGTATTGCCGTAGAAGGTACAGGTGGTTGGGGTGGCTATACTTACAAACTTATTAGTAAACTTGTTGGAGATGGGGATTTTGGTGAGTGGGGGAGTTTTGAATCTCTTTATGCGGGCACTTACACTGTAGAGATTAAAGATCGCAGAGCAGCAATTGCAAGCAGGAGCATAACTGTTTATGAGCCTGCTGACAGTTTGCGTACCGGAATAGTTTCAATCCGAAGTGTAACTTGCAGAAATGCGGGTGTTGTGAATGTTGATCTTTTTGGCGGCACTGCGCCTTATACAATTGTTTCAAATCCTGCTTATGATACCGTAACAGCGGATACTGCCGGTGTTGCGCAGTTTACAATCCTTGAAAACGGTGCTTTGCGGCTTTATATAACAGACACTAACGGTTGTGAATCGAAATTGGAAACTGAAGTTGCGGAAACGAATTTCCTGCGTATGGAAAATTTTTCAATTATACCGGCAACACGAGGTGCAACGGGTGTTATAGGTGCGAATGTAGAAGGTGCCAAAGGTGCTGTTACATATATTTGGAAGAATTTAACAGACAGTCTTGCCGTATTTCCGAATCTTCCTCTAATATCGGGCATTGCAAGCGGACATTACAAACTCACGGTAATTGACGACAGTGCTTGCAGTGTTGCGCAGTCTGTTTTCTTGCCTGACGAAGGAGGTCTTTCTCTTAAAGTTGAAGAACTAAGACACGAAACTTCTTTCAAGGCAAAAAACGCTTACGTTGTACTCAGTACTTATTTTATCTTTAAGAATGTTTGGCTTATTGCTCCCGATAACAGTTTTACAAGCTATTCAACAAATGACAGTATAATTCGTTTTGATAATCTCCATGGCGGGCATTGGATGGTAATGGTAACAGATACATTGGGACATAATGCAGCTGCGGAATTTGATATAATACCTTACGAGGAATTTAAGTTCGGCAAGATAGATTTAGTTCCCGTTTCTGCTCCGGACGCTTCTGACGGTTTGGTAAGCCTTGCAGTTACCGGTGGTGCAGGTAATAATACTTTTGTGTGGACAGATGAACAGGCTAATATTCTATCTTCTGTTGATTCCGCTTACGGCAGCATTTTGGCGGGCTTGCATGCCGGTCGATACAATTTAAGTGTTACAGACAAATACAATAACATAATTTCTACTTCGGTAGAAATACTTGCTCCTTCGCAGGCTTTGCAGTTGGATATTGCCAAGTATAAAAATCAAAATTGTGCAGGCATGACCGATGCTTATGTTATGCTTTCCGCCACAGGTGGCTGGGGCGATTACCGTTTTGCCCATTATCTCCAAAAACAGATCGGTAATTACACATACGGTAACTCTAATTTATATACTTTTTTATCTACGGGTGAACATTATTTTTATGTTACTGATAAATACGGAAGAATAGCGGAATTAAAAGTTGTGATAACCGAGCCGGATACGCTTCGTGCCAATGTTGCTGTAGTTACTGATGTAAGTTGCAAAAATTTTGTTAATGGCGAAGTTAGTTTTGATATTTCGGGTGGAAATAATTTTTATTATTTCAGGGAGAAGGGAAGCAATATCCGGAAAGAAGGTAATTTAGCCTCTTCGCTTGCTGCGGGCAAACATATCTTTGAGTTTACCGACAGCTTGGGTTGCGTGTGCGCTGATACCTTGACAGTAGTTATTACCGAGCCCGATTCGCTTCTGTTTAAGAACATCAACATCACTCATACTTTTTGTGATGAGGATAACGGAAAGGCTGTTGTTGAATTGAAAGGCGGCACACGTCCCTATTACTATGAATGGAAAGCCGGTTCCGATGCGGTGATAGGAAGTGATTCTGTTATCGGCAATCTGAAACCGTCTTCATTATGTCGTTTGTTTGTTACCGACAGTAAGGGCTGCAAACAGTATTTTGAACAGTTTATACAAAGTTCAAAAAAGCCGCAGATAAAAAGCGTATCAACAACAGATGTGCTTTGTTACGGCAACAATACCGGTGCTGCGGCTATCACAGAAGTAGAGGCGGGCTTGCCTTTCGCTCCTTACTCGTTTACATGGTCTAACAACATTGCCGGAGACACTCTTATTAGTGGGCTTGTTGCGGGACAGTATTCCGTAATGATTAAGGACACGAACAATTGCAGGACTACTTACTACTTCGACATCACACAACCGGATTCACTTTATTTACTTATAACAGGCAGTAAGGAACCTCACTGTTTTGAATATTCTGACGGATGGGTTAAAACCGAAACACGAGGAGGTGATAACTGTTACTCTTACTTATGGTCTAACAACGCAACAACTCCCGATATAGATTCTCTTGTTGCAGGCAGTTATCATATAAGGGTTACGGACGGTAACGGTTGCTATTTTGAAAATGCAATAACCCTTAATGAGCCGCCTTATCAAACAGTCTATATTGGTGAAGATGTAGTGATGTGTCCGGGCAATACGCATGTTGCAGATGCGGGCGATTACAAGTATTACCGCTGGTACACAGACAGCGCAGACAGTATTTCCGGTGAACGTTATCTAAACATAACAGAGGCGGGAGATTATTACCTGGAAGTAAAACTTCCGGATGACTGTTCTGCCTGGGGCGATGTATCCGTTGCTATCGGAAAGAGTGCACTACAAGCAGATATGTTAATGCCATCCGATGTAGAAACAGGTGATACAATTTACCTCTTTGAAATTTCAAATATGCCTGTTGATACCGTAATCTGGTTTTACGACAGCATTGCATTTACCCGCCTTTATTCCGATTCCATATATAATATGCCGCACGTACTTACTTTACTGTGCAATATGGAAGGTTTTTATGATATAGACATGCAGGCATTTTCGGGTGGTTGCTATTCGCCAATATCAAAGGAGATAGAAATATTTACGGGAACGCAGGACAGCATATTATTTGCACCATGGGGAGTAAAACCTTTGATAGAAAAAATAAGTGTCTTCCCAAATCCTGCAAGCGGTAATTTTACAATAGAAGTAAGATTAAGGGAGAGTGCGGAAATAAATTTGAAACTTTTTGACCTCACTTACGGAAGTTTTATAAACGAACGTAATGAATCGGGCTCGGCTTTATACAATATAAACTACAGGGGAAACAACCTGCACAAAGGGCTCTACATCGTAACGGTAACAGCAGGCAGCGAACGCAAACAGGTTAAAATTATAGTTCAGTAAGATGTTTAAGTTTCGTTATTGCATACTATTATTTTTTTTGTTTGCTCTAACTACGCTTTGTGGTCAGGGTCGCTTCCCGATACAGGTCTATCCCATTCT
>JAISVE010000123.1 GCA_031271725.1 Bacteroidales bacterium | reverse complement strand
TTTATTTTGTAGCGGGGGGAGGATTCGAACCAACCGACCTCCGGGTTATGAGCCCGACGAGCTACCTCTGCTCTACCCCGCACTATGTCTGCAAAGATAATACTTTTTTAAACATATACAATAGAAATTTATAAAATTTCTATCTGTTAATCTTCTCTTTAATGCGCGCTTTCTTACCGGTAAGTTTACGCAAGTAGAAAATACGTGCACGGCGAACAAGGCCACGTTTATTTACTTCTACTTTTTCAAGGAAAGGAGAGTTTATCGGAAAAATTCTTTCTACTCCAATACCGCTCGACATTTTGCGAACAGTAAAAGTTGCAGTTGTACCGCTACCGGCACGTTGCAAAACAACTCCTTGAAACTGCTGAATACGTTCCTTGTTTCCTTCTTTAATTTTATAACTTACCGTTACGGTATCACCTGCCTTAAAAGCGGGCAATTCGTTTGATGTGGTAAGAGTATCTACATATTGTAATAATTCCTGTTTCATGATAATTTATTTTTTATTTTACAAATTCAACTATCGCCTTGAACGTTTCAGGGTTATTCATTGCCAAATCGGCAAGAACTTTACGGTTAAGTTCGATGTTTTTTTCGTGAAGTTTTCCCATAAAAGCGGAATAGGATAATCCATAGGGACGAACACCTGCATTGATACGTACAATCCACAGGTTTCTAAAATTTCTCTTTTTGGTTTTACGGTCACGATAGGCATACAACATACCTTTTTCAAGCGAATTTTTCGCGACTGTCCAAACATTTTTTCTGCGACCAAACTGCCCCTTGGCAAGCTTCATCGTCTTTTTTCTGCGAGCCCTTGCGGCTACAACATTTACTGACCTTGGCATAATTTTTTTTGTTTTCTGCTGAAAGCGCATCAGTCAATCGCCGATGTCTTATTTTGCTCTCTGCAAGTTAATAATTTTGTTGTCCCGCACTAAGCGCGGGCTGCCCGCCATTTAACAAAGCCGCTGACGAGCAAAAGCGGCGGGCTAATTAAACTACAAGCATTGCTTTCACACGCTTTATATCCGTATTATGAACTACTGCTGAGTAGGTCAAATTACGTTTGCGTTTCGTGCTTTTTTTAGTCAAAATATGACTCTTGTAAGCATGCTGCCTTTTAATTTTCCCTGTGCCTGTAAAAGAAAATCTTTTTTTGGCAGCTGATTTGGTTTTAATTTTTGGCATTTTTTTTATTTTTGTTACGTGAAACTTTTTCTACTATATTGCACCGAATAAACGAAGTTATTTCGATTGTCCTTTTGCTTTTATAGGCTGAATAATCATCAACATTCTTTTTCCTTCCAACTTTGGCATAGCCTCCGGTTTGCCCACTTCCAAAAGTGCCTCTGCAAATTTCAAAAGCACTGCTTCACCCTGCTCTTTATATACTATAGTTCTACCCTTAAAAAATACATCAACTTTTACTTTTGCTCCTTCCTGCAAAAATTTGCGGGCGTGATTGAGTTTGAAATTAAAGTCATGGTCATCTGTTTGCGGACCAAGGCGAATTTCCTTTACAACAATCTTTGCCGACTTCGACTTTATTTCTTTTTCCTTCCGCTTTTGTTCGTACAAAAACTTCTGGTAGTCCATAATTTTAACTACAGGCGGATTTGCCGTACCTGAAATCTCAACAAGGTCGAGCTCTTTTGCCTCTGCCATTTGTAACGCTTCGCGGGTGTCTATTACAGACGGCTCAACGCCGTCACCCACCAAGCGTACAACAGGTGCGGTTATGAAGCGGTTAATTCTGTGTTTTGCTTCCGGTTTTACATAGCGTCCGCGTTGGAATGGTCTTCCACCTGCGGGACGTGGGGGGCGGGGTGTGAATGGTGTTGCGATAAATCCTCCTATTTTTATCGTGAATTCTAAAATTCACTTTGTTGTTATTTATACTCGTCTATTTCTTTCTGTATATGCTTTACAAAATTTTCAATACTCATAGTACCTAAATCTCCCTCACCGTGAACACGCACCGAAACCGTGCTGTCCGCTTCTTCTTTCTCACCCACTATAAGCATATAAGGTATTTTGCGAAGTTCCGCATCGCGGATTTTTCTACCTGTTTTTTCACTGCGGCTATCAACCGTACCGCGCAAATCGGCTTCTTCCAACTGTTTTTGCAACTTCAAAGCGTAGTCTGCATATTTGTCACTTATGGGCAAAATTATATACTGTTCCGGTGTTAACCACAACGGAAAATTTCCACCCGTGTGTTCCAATAGCACCGCTACAAAACGCTCCATTGAGCCGAAAGGTGCACGGTGTATCATTATCGGTCTGTGACGCTCATTGTCCGCACCGATATATTCCAATTCAAAACGCTCAGGCAAATTGTAATCAACCTGCACTGTTCCCAACTGCCAAGTACGACCGAGGGCATCTTTAACCATAAAGTCAAGTTTAGGACCGTAAAAAGCCGCTTCACCCTCAACCTCTATTGTCTTTAATCCCTTTTCCGCCGATGCCTCAATAATAGCCCTTTCCGCCTTATCCCAATTCTCATCAGAGCCGATATACTTCTCTTTGTTATTCTTATCTCTCAAAGAAATCTGAGCCGTAAATTCGGTAAAGTTAAGCATTTTGAAAATAAGAAGAATAATGTCTATAACACTCTTAAATTCATCTTTAAGTTGATCTGCGGTGCAGAAAATATGCGCATCATCCTGCGTAAAACTGCGCACACGTGTAAGTCCGTGCAATTCACCGCTCATTTCATAACGGTAAACTGTGCCGAACTCTGCTATACGCAATGGTAAATCACGGTAGGAGTGCGGTGCGTGTTTGTAAATCTCGCAGTGGTGCGGGCAGTTCATCGGTTTGAGGAAATATTCCTCGCCTTCTTCGGGCGTGTGTATCGGTTGAAACGAGTCCTTGCCATATTTTGCGTAATGCCCCGAAGTTTTATAGAGGTTTATGTTTCCGATGTGAGGACACATTACTTGTTGATAACCCGCTTTTTTCTGAACTTTTTTTAGAAAGTCCTCTAAACGCAGACGAAGTGCCGTGCCTTTAGGCAACCATATCGGCAAGCCTATTCCTACATTCTGCGAAAACATAAACAACTCTAAGTCTTTGCCGAGTTTGCGATGGTCGCGCTTTTTTGCTTCCTCTAAAAATATGAGATATTCGGTTAAATCTTTTTGTTTGGGAAAAGATATGCCGTAAACACGAGTAAGCTGCTTGCGTTTTTCATCACCGCGCCAAAAAGCACCTGCCAAACTCAATACTTTAAATGCTTTTATGGGTGATGTGGTTGTTAAGTGGGGGCCACGACACAAATCGGTAAAAGTGCCTGTTTTATAGAAAGTTATTGTGCCGTCTGCAAGATCGTTTATAAGTTCAAGTTTATATTCATCACCTTTCTCCTCGAAAAAATCGAGTGCCTGCTGTTTGCTAACACTCTCTCTTATAACTTCTTGTTTTTCGGCAGCAAGCTCCAAAGCACGTTTTTCAATTTTTTCAAAATCGTCAGAACTCAAAGAATGTTCGCCAAAATCAATATCGTAATAGAAACCATTCTCAATTGCAGGGCCTATACCGAATTTAGCACCCGGATATAGTTGTTCGATTGCCTCTGCCAGCAAGTGTGCGGAAGTATGCCAAAACGCATGTTTCCCTTCAGGGTCATTCCAAGTAAGCAATTGAACACGAGCATCTTGGTTGACAGGACGGTTTGCATCCCAAAGCTCATCATCCACCTTTGCAGCAAGCACATTACGCGCCAAACCCTCGCTAATAGAGAGCGCAATGTCCATCGCAGTTGCTCCTTGCTCGAACTGCTTAACGTTTCCGTCAGGTAAAGTAATATTTATCCTACTCATAAAGGGGCGCGAAGATACGAAAAAAACCAAAAAAAAGCAAGAGGAGAAGCAAGAGAAATCCACAAAAAGCAAGCAGTATGATACAGTATCTGCGAAGTCAGGAAAAAAAATTAACTTTGTTGTTATGACAAGATTTCTTTACACTGTTTCAACATTCTGCATATTTTTGCTTTCAATGCAAACACTGCTACAAGCGCAAAAGGCTCAAAACCCGCAAACAGCAACCACAGCAGCAATAATAACAGCAGCCACAACAGCAACACAGCAAAGCACAAAGGCACAGCCCCTGCGCATCTATGAAATTCAAGGCAGCAATGATACATCTGCATACAATGGACAAAGCGTTATAACAGAAGGCATTGTAACTGCCGTTTTCCAGCAGCTACGCGGTTTTTACATTCAAGACACCGCAGGCGATGCAGACATCAACACATCAGATGCAATTTTTGTTTACAACAACACGCAAGTTCAAGCAGGCAACTATGTGCAAATCAGCGGCACCGTAAGCGAATACAGCAATCAAACACAAATATCAAGTGCAAGTGTATCTATTCTAAAAAACAATTGCAAAATACCATACACCTGCCTCAATTTTCCAACAGATTTTCCCGAAAACCGCGAAACAATGGAGGGCATGATTTATGTAATTCCGCACAGAATGTACATAATGGGAACATCAAATCTCGAACGTTACGGACAACTAAACCTATCTTCAAAACTCCTGCGTGCCGCCACCGATCAGGCATTGCCGTTAAGCGAAGAATACCATGCAGCATTGCACCGGAATACTATGGACAATATTATCCTTGATGATGCCTCTACTACAATTAACCCCTCTCCCACTCCCTATGCCGCACCGGACGGCTCCCTGCGCACAAGCCGTTATACCGACACACTCATTTGCATTATGGGACAACAGTCTCAAAGATATATGCTCTACCCTGCAAAAACGCCGGTATTCCATGGCAACTCCCGCACATCAACACCTGACGAAACCTTGCTTGGCGACTATAATCTGAAAGTTTGCGGTTTTAATCTCGAACATTTTACAAACGAATCCGAACTGCAAAAAACCCGCCTCACAAAGGCTATTACAGCCATTGATGCCGATATTTACGGCTTTTGCGAAGTACAAAAAAACAACAATATTATACAAGCACTTGTAGATGCAATGAACGAAGCTAAGGGCTGCAACGTATATACATACATTCCCTTACATTCAACAAGTGCAATCAATGAAGTTGTGCAAATAGTATATCGCAAAGACAAAGTTTCTCCTTATAAAAATTCTTACAAAATAAGCACAGGCGTTACAGACAGAAAATTTATTCAAGCATTTAAAACAATTTATGGCGGAGATATTTTTGCATTTTCGATAAATCATTTTAAGGCTAAAAGCGGCACAGGAACAGGGCTTAACGCAGATCAGGGAGATGGACAGGGCATTTTTAATCATGACCGCAAATTGGAAGCAGAGGCAGTTCTCGCACAACTTGAAAAAGCAAAGCAGGATTACGGAACAGAAAGGGTCTTGATTATGGGTGATCTTAACGCCATGCACTGCGAAGATCCCATTATGATTTTTAGAAATGCGGGATATAAAAACCTTACAAATATTTTCGACTCAAATATGTACAGCTACCGTTTTAACAACGTTGTGCAGTATCTCGATTATTCTCTCGCAAGCGATTCACTCGCACAATTTGTTACAGGAGCCATTGCTTGGCATATAAATTCAGACGAACCGTCATCCCTCAGTTACGACAACAATCCAAGCACAGAGCTTTACCGCTGTTCCGACCACGACCCTATTATTGTAGGACTTCGCCTGCCCTCGACATTCACTACTTCGTCTGAAATTAAAACCCCGAAGCAATTTTCGGTTTATCCAAATCCGACAACAGATTTAATAACCATCAACTGCCCACAGCCAATAGAAGAGATTTCAATATTTTCCGCAACGGGAAAATGCGTGTTGAAACAAGGCGATGAAACATCTGTGGATTTAAGTTCGCTGCCAAAAGGACTTTACATCATTAGAATTGCAACAAAAAACGGAGATATATTTACACAAAAAATAAGCAAGATTTAGCAATGGGAGATATTATTACAGACATAACAAACAATGAGTATAAGTGGGGATTTGAAACCGACATCGAAACTGAAAAGCTCGCGAAAGGTTTAAACGAAAACACTATTCGTTTTATTTCCGCACGCAAAAATGAACCTGAATGGCTGCTCGAATTTCGTCTTAAAGCGTATCGCTTATGGCTCGAAAAAAAAGAGCCGCATTGGGCGCAGATAGAATATCCTGCAATCGACTATCAAGACATTATTTATTGGGCAGCACCAAAGCCAAGCACAAGCACAAAACCAAGTCCAAGCCCCCAAACAAATCAACAAACACAAACAGGCACAACCGAAACAAACAATATAGAAAACGATCTTAAAGAAACCTTCTCAAAACTCGGCGTTCCGCTTGATGAAACAGAAGCAATGTGCAGTACTGACAATTGCGTTGCCTACGATGCCGTTATGGATTCCGTATCCGTAAAAACAACCTTCAAAGATGAACTTGCAAAATACGGAATAATTTTTTCCTCAATAAGTGAAGCAGTACACGAACATCCCGAACTTGTAAAAAAATATCTCGGCTCTGTGGTGCCGTCTAACGACAATTTCTTTGCAGCCTTAAATTCGGCGGTTTTTAGTGACGGTAGTTTTGTCTATATTCCAAAAGGTGTGCGTTGCCCGATGGATTTATCAACATATTTCCGCATCAACGCCAAAGATACAGGACAATTTGAACGTACTCTTATAATTGCAGACGAAGGGTCTTATGTAAGTTATATGGAAGGCTGCACCGCGCCAATCCGTGATGAAAACCAACTGCACGCAGCCATTGTAGAAATTGTTGTTATGAAAGATGCCGAAGTAAAATATTCCACCGTTCAGAATTGGTATCCCGGCGATAAAAACGGCAAGGGCGGCATTTATAACTTTGTTACAAAACGCGGCATCTGCAAGGGAGCAAGAGCAAAAATTTCCTGGACACAAGTTGAAACAGGCAGTGCAATAACATGGAAATATCCGTCCTGCATTTTGCAGGGTGATAACTCTGTAGGTGAATTTTTTTCGGTAGCCGTAACAAATAATTTTCAGCAGGCAGATACAGGAACAAAAATGATACATATCGGTAAAAATACCCGCAGCACAATTATCTCCAAAGGCATCTCTGCAGGCAACAGCCAAAATTCATACAGGGGTCTTGTAAAAGTGCAACCGAATGCCGAAAACGCCCGCAATTACTCTAAATGCGACTCACTCCTGCTTTCCGACAAATGCGGCGCACACACCTTCCCCGTTGTGCAATGCAGCAAAGACAACGCCATTATAGAGCACGAAGCAACAACTTCAAAAATATCCGAAGATCAGCTTTTCTATTGCCAACAGCGAGGCATTTCGCCTGACGCTGCGGTTAATCTTATCGTTACCGGCTATGCGAAAGATGTTGTAAGCAAACTCCCTATGGAATTTGCTGTTGAAGCGCAAAAGCTATTGGAATTAAGTTTAGACAATAGTGTCGGATAACATCAAAACCACTGCAATTTCGTAAGCAACCCGCAAATACCGATACCAAGATAAGTTCCTACCGCATAACCAAGCATTCCGATAACAATACCGCTAATTAAAGCGCGGCGGCTTTTCATAAGTCCTGCAACCGTAGGAACAAAGGGCGGAGAATAAATAAGCCCAACCGCTGCAACCGTAAACAAATCCGCATCAACCTTGAAAATTTTAGACAACAACAGATGCACCAATATACTGCCGAATGTAATAAAACAAATAAACAAAAACAGTTGAAAATATTCCGGTTTAACCTGATCTATTCTAAATGAAGATGCAATTGCAATAGAGAATATCAAAATAAAATACATCCCGATTTCAAAAAGTTTTGGCGTATTTCTTATTCTATCCCAAAAAGAAATTCCTATCGCCGCAGTTGTTATAATCAACACAACCGAAACAACAATATAATCCTTTGGAACAAGCAGGAAACTTATGCCGAGCGATACGGCAAGCAAACCCACAGCAATAGAAATCGGCAACAACAGCTGTTTGAAATTTCCATACTTAAAAAGTCCGTTATAATCCTCAAAACTTTCCGAAGTAACATCTTTGCTCGTTATAGCCTCATCGTCTTTTTTGTAAATCAAAAATTTTCTAAACAACTTAAATCCTTTTAGAACGAGAAAAAGCAGGAAGAAAAACGCAATCATAATCTCGAAAGAATTTACAAGCATAAAAGTTATTGGAGACGCATGTAGCGCAAGTTGAATAGACGCAACGTTTGGAGTTCCGCCGGTATAAAAACCCGTCATAAGCCCCGCTGCTTTCGGCAGTTCTTCTATCCCCTGCCCCTTAAAAATAAAAGCAGCAATAATAACAATAAGAGTTACCGCAACCACTCCCGTAGCAAAGGCAACCATAGTGTCCTTAAAATTTTTCATCCAATTTTTGAAGTTGCAGGAAAAAAGCATCAGCGGAATTGCAAGGGGAACACATATTATCGGGAAAATTTCGTTTTGCAAGTTTAATATTATCTTGTCCACTGCTGTCATATTCTCAACATCAGCAGGCGTAGAAAAGCCCGTAAGCGACATTATTATTCCCAACGCATAAGCCATAATAATTGTACCTATGCCTCTAAAAATTTTGTAACGTTTGTACAGTTCAATTATCAGTAACGGAGCGAACACGTAAATCAAACAGATAATAATTATTCTTGCCATAGTATTTATTTGGTTGTTTGTTGTAAAGTTATTAAAGTTATTTCAAATATGGTTGATTAGGGCGTTCCCTTGCGCTGCACGCTCGCACAAACCAACGCGACAGCGCAAGGTCGCGCTTTCCGTTTCAATCTTTTGCTTCTCGGCTTCGCCTCGCTGCAAAAGGATTTCCACTGCAATCGCTAACGCACCCTCGTATGAAATTTTTGTACTTTTATTCGGCATTATTCTTCTCGTGGC
>JAISVE010000061.1 GCA_031271725.1 Bacteroidales bacterium | reverse complement strand
CAGTTACAAACTTCTTTCGGATATACTGCCGGATTGTCGGGCAAAAACACTTCAAATAACTTCCGTTTAAGCACGGGCTATGTTCTTAAAAAATCGCATCGTTTTAATTTAAGTATGGGATATTTGGCAAGGCGTCTTGCTGAAACTTCTGCGCAGCCGAATGGCAAGCGTACAGGCGAGTTTACGGCAACCGTATCATACTCTTACAATTTTAATATGGATGTGGTTAAAAAGATTAAGGAATTAAAAAATTAAGATCCCTTTGCGAAATGCTGTCGATGATAATGAAACAAAAAATTCAATACCAAGTACACTACACAAAGGTTGGTAGACTTAGCGCAACAGTAGCCAAACAAATTCGTAAAAAAGCAGCTGACATTTATGTTGACGAAAATCACGTCAAGCATATTTTTAACCGTCATTCAGGACAGTTAAAGGAAATAGGATTTACTCCTTTAGTGTTTTTAGAGGTGGTGATGAGCGGTTATAACAGAATATACAAGGGGAATGGACAATCGCTTTTATTGGCAAAATGGAACGGTGTACCTAAGATAGCAGCAATAGAGATGAATTTTGCATTGAAAAAAGAATTTTACGAAGTAAAAACGGCTTTCATTAAAGCGAAAGAAAAGTTTAAAGAAGAAGATTTGCTATGGCAAAAAAAATGAAAGGAACTTGTTTTGCAAAAGACCACTTTCTTTTGGAGCCAAATATCTACGCTTTGACTGTTCTTTGCTACCAACACCGGTTATGATCGTAGTCCGTATGGGTTAGAGGTAAACTTAAACAAGTTCCTTTCTTTTATGCGAATTTACGATTAAGCTGAGAAAAAAACAAATATGAATAATTAAAAATTAAAAATATGAACAAAAAATTATTACTATGGATTTGCTGTCTGCTTATAACGGCAATGTCGGCAACGATGGCGTCAGCAAGTGCGCAAACGCGCTATCCCGTAACTGTGTCGAGTTTTCATGTAAAGAAAACAAGTCCTTTTATTTCCGACTATTTGAGTAATCCCACGAATTACATCAACGTTCTGTTGACTTTTAACGACCTTCAAGAGCCGAATCTTGAAGTGTTTTTCAAGTTGTCGATAGAAAGCAGCAGCGTAAAATTAACCACTTCGTCAACGTTTAGACCAAATCCGTCAACAATACTTTATCCGGGTGAAAACACAAAGCTTACAGACGAAGAATTGCTGCCTTATTTGCAACCGCAAAATATGTCTTGCAGTGGCATAACACAAGAAGAATTATTGCGTAACGGTATTTTACCGGAAGGAATTTACACTTTTTCGTTAAGGGTATTTGAATTGCATAGCGGAAAGGAAGTTGCGCGTGAGGTTAAACAAACTGCATGGATAAAACAGTTTGAGCCTCCTGTGCTTACTTTGCCAATGCAAGCAGGTTTGCTGTCAGACCGTGCGAGTGAAATATTTTTCTCATGGAATCAAGCGATGCTTGGGGAATTACAGCAATTTTTACCTGAATATACTTTGTTCCTTTATGAAGTTCCGGACTTTGAGGCTCACCCTGAACAAGCCGTTAACGGCAGCGGCAGATTGATTTTCACTTCCGAGCCGCTTAGCGGTTTTTCATTCCTCTACAGCAGTGTAACGGAAATTCCTCTCACACTTGGAAAGCGTTATGCGTGGCGGGTGCAGGTAAAAACTGCGGATGGAAGGGAAGTTGTAAAGAATGGCGGATTTAGCAGTGTAGGATGGTTTTATTATGGCTATCCGTCAAACGGAAATATAATTCTGAAATATCCTGCTGATAATGCGGCGTTACAGAGAACGGATGTACCTGTGTTTAGTTGGAAAGCCTGCGACAATATTATTGACAATATGCAGGCAGTGGAGTATCGGCTGTATGTTATGCGTTTGTCTGACGAGGAAGTTGCTATGGATTTTCTTGAGGATGGTGAAATGCAGGAAGGAATGCAGATTTACTCCTTAGGTCCTTACTTCAACAAAAAGGATGTTGAATATATCTTGAAATCGGAACTTAAAAGCGGGAACAAATATGCTTGGCAGGTAAAGGCATTCACAGATGAGCAGCAAATCGGAAAAAGTGAAGTGCGTTTTTTTTCCGCACCACCTTTACTCGAAAGTTTTATCTGTGGTGGGGGAGGCGGGCATACCGTAAAAGTTACATCTCTTGATAATGATGATTTAAAGGATTTGTCGGGCAGGGGGCGCATTAAAATCAACAAGGAAACAGACGAGGAAGTTGAAGTTGCCTTTGAGCATATTTCGCTTGCCAATGCAGGTTTTTATTATTTGGAGAAAGGGGAAATTAAGACTGCGCTTTCAGGTGTGGGTCAGGTTATGCTCGCAGCGCATGTTGCAGTCAATAATAATATTATTTTCCGTCCTGACAGCTTGCTTATCACTCCGCAATCATTGCATATAAAAGGTAATTTCAGATGGAAGTTTCCGCTTGATTACAGGAGTGTAAATTGCAGGGTAGAAAATGACAGTCTTGTTGTCGTCTCGGAATGGTTAAACTATGACGAATTGCAGATTCTCGGCACAAATGCACTGCCGCTCAGAATGAGTGTGACACTTGATAATGGCTTTGTAATGGCGTTTGATGGCAGTTCTTATTTTTCGTTTGAGAATAATATCTGGCGGATGAATTTTAACGGCAGCATTAAAGGACACAGGTCTGTGCGCACTAAAAATGATTCTGTCTATACCGTGTTTTTTGAAAATTGGGAACAGCTGGAATTAAATACGGTTGAAGGTAGTGGTAGGAATGGCTTTGACGGCGGCTCTGATGACGGAGCTTACAACTTTATCCGCCCGATAAAAAATATCAACCTTTTTATTCTTCCTCAAGAAACTGTTATTGATTTTTCGGAGAGCCCGCAGCAAGGCAGTGAGGGGATTTATTTTAAAGAATTTAATATTGTGATGAAAAAGGAACTTGATATGTTTGGGCAAGTGGCGTTATCTGAGGAATATGTTGAAGAAGTACGTATCGGCAATAATTCGCTTGCCCATATTGACGGAGACGGATTGAGGTTTTTGTATAGCGCGTCTGTGGGTGGAAGTTTGTCCGACACTCTTATAAAATTCAACACATTTCCATCTCCGCTTGACCTGTTCAATATAGATATAGAGCAAAGTGCAGTGAGTGAAGCAATGCTTAAAGGGCATATAAAAATTCCGCTTATCAGCACAACGCGCGACTTCCCTTTTTCAATTCCCCTGTCTGACGAAGGCTTTCAAACAGGTTATTTGGACGATGAGCTTGCGGGATTAAACTTTGTGCTCAATCCAAATGATAAAGCTCAGAAAATAGAGGGCAATATAAAGCGGGCGTTTTTTGACGGACAGGATCATTTATCGCTTGACATTTCTCTGAAGTGGGAACACATCGGATTGGATTGCGGACATATTCCACGATTTTTTATTTACGGAAATACCGATATAGGCTTTGGCGGCAATGGCGGAGTTGCATCGCTAATACAACAGCAGCAGGGTAATATAGACGGCTACGATGTGAATTTTCAAGGTATCGGTGCCGGGCGTATGTGTTATAATTACGCCTTTGCCGTAACGGGTGCGATAGTGCTTGACGAAAATATTGCGGGAAAGAATGGTCCTGCGATTACAAACGCTTACAGTATCGAAGAAAATCCGCTGTTACCGCGTGATTGCGCAATGGAGGAACAGAATATCGAAACAAAAAAACTTGCACCTGCTGAGGGCAATTTTACAATGTCGGATGAAGGCTACGGCATGCCTGAAAACGATAATAACGATTATGCGGCGCAGCAGGAGTTAATCGAAAGGCAAACTGCAATGTACTCGGATGCCCTTGCAGGTATGGGAGATGCAATCAATGAATTGCTTGCAAATGATATTAGCGGCACCGGCGGTGCATTGTTCGATTGGCAGGGCTTTAGCAGTGGAGTGGGCGACACTTCTTCTTTTGCTGACTTGGCTGAACTCTCACTTCAAGATATTGTTGATGTGCTGAGAACAATATCCCCACTCTTAGACACTGCTATCGCAGAAAAAATAAACAGGTATGTTGATGTGTTGCAAGCAATAGAGCCGAGTGCAGACGAAGTAAACAAGTGGATAGGAATGTTCAAGGACGGCACTTTTGCAAAGTTTATTGCAGAGGGTATTGCTGCAAAAGTTGTGAGTTATGTTGAAGAGCCGCTCGCAAAAGAAGCAGACAAACTAAAAACACTTATGCACGATAAAACAATGTTTGCCGTTGATACAGTAATGGATATGCTGATAAGTCTTGTGGACAAGGCGAGCAATGCAGTTTTCAAAAGCGCACTCGCAGCGCAGGAACTTTCGGATAATCCTGAGAAGTTAAAAGACAAGTTGCAAATTATTTTGAAAGAAACGGTTGATGACGTAATGCTTGAAGTTAAACGTTCTATAGACAGTTCTGTAGAAGAGAATCTTATCCCGTATTTTACAAATTTCATAGATACACTTGTACATGCACGAATTGCTGATTTTTTGGAAGAGCAAATTGCAAAAACCGTACATAAACTTTTTACAAAGCAAATGAAAAGCATTACCATAAAAGAATTTTCAGATGATGCAAAAGAACATTTTAAGCAAATAGGTAATGACTTTGTAAATCTTTTCAAGTGGAATAATCTCGGTGCAATGCTCAAGAAAACGGGCAAGGATATTATTGACGGATATGATTGGATGAAGTTGTTGGGTAATTTAAGCACCGAACTTGTAGGGCTTGCGGCGCAGGAACTTTTGGGTGATAAGATTGATGAAATCAATGCTAAAATTGAAGGAACAGGACTTGGCGGAATTACGGACGCACTTGCGGATAATGTAAAAATTGACTTTACAAAACTTAAAGGCGGCGATATTAAAAATGCGATAAAGTTTGACCCTACTTTTATTAAAATACAGTCGCCGGTAGCAGATGCTGAGGGTTATGCAAAGCGTGTAAAGGATGATCCGATTTACGGCGATGTGTTTAGGGCAGGGCTTAATGTGCAGGTAAAAGTACCGAAGCCCTTTAATGTATGGGCTACTTTTATGAGCGGGAAAACGGCTGTGGCTGCCGGCGGTAGCGATGTTACTGTTTCGGATGATGTTATTTCTGACGCAAATTCTGACGCGAGTTTGAATGCCGGCAATTCATCAACCTTCAATTATTGGTTTATAGAGCTCAGTTGTCGCAAACTCGGGCTGCCGATGTCGCCCGTGCCACTATCTTTTGACGGCGCAGCAGGCAGGGTGTTTTGCAGAATGAAGCGTGACGGCAACACAATGGCTTCCGCTTATGTTCCCGACTACAACACCAAGTTCGGCGCAGGAATGTCGGCGTGGTTTTTCGACACTCCCGGCAGTGGCGCGATAGCAGTATTTGGTGTTGATTTTTCGCTTGATGTCTTTGAGAACAAAAAGTTTAAAATGACTATGCTTGGCGATGCAGATATATCGAATACGATTGATGCGAGTGGAAACGTTAAAAAGAGTTTGATAAACGGAAAGATTGATGCGGGTTATTCCAATGTTGATAATATCTTTTACGCAAATGCAAAAGTAGATTTGAACACATCGCCATTGCTTTGTGCAGGCGGAGAGTTCCGCGCAAGAATAACTCCTGACGAATGGTCTTTATCAGTTGGCACTCGTCAAAATCCTGTATTTGCAAAACTGCTCTGTATGGATTTTGCCAAGGTTGAAGCATGGACGGAAGTAACCAATCGATATTTCGATGTGGGAGTTCATGCTTTGCTTGATGCTTCATTCAAAAGTCCGTGGTTGGGCAAAGAGGGATTTCGTGTGCGGGCAACATCAACTCTCTATTTTGAAATGCTTGCTGATGCGGTAGTTTATTGGAAACCTTTAAAGTTGAAAGATGCGAATTTCTGGTTGGAATCGGAATTTGAAGTTGGTGTGGATTATGATATTTTGGGGGACCAAGGGCATTTCACTATTGCGGGTATTGCTTTCGGTGGCGGTATGTCATATCTGTCGAGAACACGGGAAGAGATGATTGCATGGCAGGGCGCAGAGGATTGTCCTTCAACATATACTGCGGGTAGTTATTCCTGCATACGCGGCTGGCTTCACGGACGTTTAACCGTGCTCGGAGTTGGCTTCGGCGTGAAAGTTTACGGACAGAAAGAATGGCACGGTTAAGCCGAGAGCAGAGCAAACTTGTTTGCTTTGCCGAGGCGAAGTGCCTTCATTTTGCGAAGCAAGATAATGGCACGGTTAAGCCGAGAGCAGAGCAAGTTTACTTGCTGAAAAAATATATAAACTTATAAATTTTTAGATTATGACAGACATTATCAAATTTGAGGAAGTGCAAAACAAAATTATTTCACTTCGCGAACAACAAGTTATTCTCGATAGCGATGTTGCAAGACTTTACGGTGTAGAAACCATGCGTATTAACGAAGCAGTGAAAAATAATATAGACAAATTTCCGGGTGGATACATTATTCAACTCAACCAAAATGAATGGACAGACTTGAAATCGAAATTTTCGATTTCAAGTTGGGGTGGGAAAAATAAACTTCCAAAAGCATTTACCGAAAAAGGATTGTATATGCTCGCAACAATCTTGAAAAGCGAACGAGCTACGCAAACCACAATTGCAATTGTAGAAGCATTTGCAAAACTCAGAGAGGTAGCGAGAAATTTAGAAATGCTTAATGCTATAACACCGGATACCATTGAAACTATTGAGCCTGAAATTCTGGAATCTACAGGCGGACTACTCAACGAACTTCTATTTTCCGGTAACCCGACATCAGCAGAAACTTCCGTAGAAGTTAATCTTGGAATAGCTAAAGTAAAGCGTACGGTAAAAAGCGAAAGTAGTGATTTAAGACAGGAAATTCGAGAGTTAAGAAAGCTTATTGAGAAACAGGGACAGATGTAGCTTGCAGTTCGTCAAATATTCTTTTCAACAGTCAACCTTAAACAATTTTATGATGAAAAAAATAATTTATACAATAATTTTCCTGCTGTTGGCAGGCAGTGCGGCATTTGGCAGTCCGCAAATATCGCATAGATTCGATTCGCTCGTAAACCAAATCTTTGATGAAAAAGATTTAATGCGAAGCGTTTTTACCTATCGCATAAATTATGTGTCCGACAATTTCCTTGCAGGAATGCTCGGCAATCGAAAACTGCGGCAGACAATGGATTTGTTTTACAAGCATACAGG